>JAYUUW010000912.1:0-2795 GCA_043754665.1 Anaerolineales bacterium
GCGTTGACCAGTTCCAGTTGGTCGAGCGCGTAGCTCAGGTCGGCGGCGTAGGTCGCTTCCAGCACCTCCGTCGCCGTCTGATACACATCATCCGGCACGTTGTCCGGCAGTGCCTCCGGGTTGTTCAGCGCCACCTGCCCATCCGCGAACACCGTCACCATCGCGCCATAGGTGTGGTCCACTGCCACCGCAAAGTAGCCGTGGCTGGCCAGCGCCTCGCTCTGGTTCAGGTTGATCGTCCGAAAGCCGTTCCACCCGTGCGAGTAGATCACCACCGGGTACGCCGGCTGCCCGGCATCGGCCCCGGCCTTAACCGCCGCCCCCGCGTAACTGTGCGTCGTCACCAGCCCGGCGTGGTCTAAAAAGAAGCTCGGCAGATGCAGGTACGTGGCGATGGTTGGCCCCACCACATCCAGCCGGTCCATCCACGGCGCCGGCTTGGCGCTCTCGGCCGGCAGCGCCGGATACCACACCTGCACCATGATCGTGCGCTGGTCATCTGGCGCGGGGGTGTAGCCTTCCAGCCGCGCCGGGTCCGTCCACTGGAACGTCACCGTGCCCACCTTGTATGGCCCGCCCGGATCCGGCAGCAGCGGCACCGGGAACAGCACCGGCGGCGCGGCGGCCACCACCAGCGCGGCGATGCCGCCCACCAGGCCCAGCACCGCCCTGCCGCGCCGCACCGGCTTTATTGCCGGCTGGGCCGCCGCTGCGACGGCCGCGCCCTTGCGCCCCGCCCCCTTACGCGCTGCGCTCGGGCGGCCGATTGCCGGCCGCGGCCCTGGCCCGCGCAGCCGCCGCGCGTTCAGCAGCGCCAGCCCTACTACCAGCGCATACAGCGGCACCATCTGCCAGCGATAGCCTTCCAGCGCCAGATGCGCCACGCCCGCCGCCAGCGCCACCACCGGAATCCACGGCCGCCACCACAAATTCGGCGCAACCAAATAGGCCGCCAGCACGACGACCACGATGTATTCAAATAGACGCATGGGCCTTCTCCCCAAATCAAAAATCAGCAATCAAAATTCAGCAATCGCCTTGTGCCGCCGCCTCCACCCCACCCCCACCGGGTACCCCACCATCTTCGCCACATCCCCCACTACACGGATCAGCGGCAGATAGACCAATGCCAGTAATCTGGCCCCCCAGCCCAGCCCCGCCAGGCGCGGCCCCAACCGCCGCAGCGGCAGCCGCAGATAGGCCAGCCCCGCCAGCACCCCCACCAGCCACAGCCACGGGCTGACCGTCACCGCCGCGTACACCAGCAGCGGCGCAACCACCAAATAAGTGAAGTAGCGAATGGCGTGCTGCTTGGGGAACAAGTTGGCCTTGCCGTCGCCGCGCGCGTACAGGTAATACTGCCGCGCCAGCGCCCGCAAGCTGCCGCGCGGCCGAAAGCGCACCGCCGCCTCCGGCACGAACACAAATGGCCCAAACTTCGCCCGCAGCGCCAGGTCGAAGATCACGTCTTCCGAATAGTCCAGCCACTCCGGGTAGCCGCCCACCGCCGCCCACGCCGCCCGCCGAAACGCCACGCTGCGGCTGCTGGGCAAATACGTCGCCGGGTTAATGTCCTGCGCTTCCGGCAGCACCGTGGCTCCCATCGCCGTCTCCAGCACCGTCACCGGGTCAGTCTCAAAGAAGCCCGCCACCGCCATCACCGCCGGGTCAGCGAAGGGGGCCGTCAGCCGCGCCAGCCACTCGGGCGGGCAGCGCACCCCCGCGTCGGTGGCGGCAATGAGGTCGCTGGCCGCCGCCGCAATCGCCGCGTTGCGCCCCTGCGCAATGTTCGCCCCCGCCGCCGCCACCACCCGCAGCGGCACGCCCAGCGCCGCAAAGCGCCCCGCATAGTCCGCCAGCACCGCCGCCGTGCCGTCGCGGCTACCGCCCTCGGCCACCACAATCTCATCCGGCCGGCGCGTCTGCGCCGCTAGGCTCTCCAGCAGCCGCGGCAGCGCCTCTGCCTCGTTCAGCACCGTCAAAATGACCGCAATCGTCATGCTCGTCCTGTGGGCGGCTACCAGATGCGCCCGCCCGTGGCCTCAATTGTCAGCCCGCGCGCGAAGTCCAGCGGCGGCGTGAGCGGCAGCCGCAGCACCATGATGCCCGTTTGCCCGGGTGTTGGCACCAGCCCGGCCTCACCCCGCCCCGCCAGCGGCCCGCACCACTCCTGCCAGCCCAGCCGCTCATAGAACCCGGGACTCCTGGTCTCCAGGCAAGCCACACTGAAATCCGCCGCCACGTCCGCCGCCAACTGGCGCATCACCGCGCTGCCGAAGCCCTGCCGCTGCCGACCCGGCTGCGTCCCCACTGCATCGACATAAGCCGTCTTCAGCAGCGGCTGTCCTTCCGGTTGCAGCCAGCGGGTCGTCACGAGCCCGTGACTCACCACCTCGCCGCCGGCGTAGGCCAGAAAATGCCGGCCCCCAGCCGGCACAACGGTGAATAGTTCCTTGAATTTGTCGTTCTGAAACGCCGCGACGCACACCTGCACAATCGCCGCCCGCGTGTCCGCGCCCAAGTCCTCGGTCCGCACCGCACTGACCTCAATCGCCGCTGTCATGGCTTGCCCCGCCGCCCTTCATCCCACCACTTAATTCCCCACCTGCCGCCCGATTATGCCACACACCCCGCCAACTGCTTGTTGACCCGGCGTCGCACATCGGAGTTCGTCACCTTGCGCTGTCTACGCCACTCCCTCACCGCCAGCGTCAGCGCCCCTCGCCTCCGGCGGCCCCGAACTATCGGGTTGGTTGATGGAACCCGCGCAATCAAGCACGTGCGCGTCGTTAGTC
>JAYUUW010000913.1:0-4872 GCA_043754665.1 Anaerolineales bacterium
ACCGGCGGGGCGCGCCGCTCGGCCTCGGGGAAGCGCTCGGCCGCCGCGTGATAGTCGACCATGAAGGTCTGGATTTCCGGGGCTTCTGACAAATCGACCGCCGAGTCGAGCATCTCCAGGATGGTGCGGCGGCTGCGCTCAACCCGTTCGCCTCCCGTGCGCACCTGCATGCCCTCACTCACCTGGGCCACGCAGGCCGCCGCCAGCACGCGCGCGCCCTCCACTTCGACGACGCAGATGCGGCACAGGGCGTTGCTGGTGCAGTGCTCGTGGTAGCAGATGGTGGGGATGGCCGTGCCTAGCGTCGCCGCCGCCTTCATGATCGTCGTCCCGGCCGGCACGCTGACGGTCTGGCCGTCAATGGTCAGGCTGATTTCAATCGACATGGACTAACCTCTCGGCCGGGTCGGCGAACAGCGCCGGCCACAGCTTCATGGCGCTCAGCACCGCGCCGGCGGCCGTTTGGCCCAGGCCGCACAGCGAGGCGTCGGTCATGGTCCAGCCCACATCGCGCAGCCGGTCGGCGTCGCCGGCGTGGGTCTGGCCCGCCGCCACGCGGTTGAGAATCTCGTGCTGGCGCTGGGTGCCGATCTGGCACGGGTAGCATTTGCCGCACGATTCGTGAGCAAAGAAGCGGCCGAGGCGCTGGAGCACATCGCGCAGGTCGCGCGTGTCGTCGAACACCATCACCACGCCCGAGCCTAAGGGCAGCCCGGCGGCGCGCAGGTCTTCAAAGGTCAGCTTGACATCTAAATGCTGCTCGGTGGCGAAGGCCCCGGCCGCCCCGCCGAACAGCACGGCCTGGAGCTTGCGCCCAGCCGGCAGGCCGCCGGCCAGGTCGTGCAGCAGGTGGCGCAGCGTGACCCCAAACGCCACCTCGTACAGCCCCGGCCGCGCCACATCGCCGGAGACGCAGAACAGCTTGGGGCCGGTGGATTTCTCGGTGCCGTGACAGCGATAGGCCGCCGCGCCTTCGTTCACGATCAGGAGGATGTTATAAAGCGTCTCGACGTTGTTGATGGCCGTGGGCTGGCCGAACAGGCCATACAGCGTGGGGAAGGGCGGTTTCACGCGCGGGAAGCCGCGCTTGCCCTCAATCGACTCGAACAGGGCCGTCTCTTCGCCGCAGATGTACGCGCCCGCGCCCAGCCGCAATTCCAGCTCAATGCTAAAGCCGCTGCCGAGGATGTTTTCGCCAACATAGCCGGCGGCCCGCGCCTCGGCCACCGCCGCCTGCATGCGGGCGTAGGCGCGCGGGTACTCGCCGCGAATGTAAATGTAGCCGCGCTGCGCGCCGATCACGAAGGCCTCGATCAGCAGGCCCTCCAGCACGCGGTGCGGGTCTTCTTCCAACAGCACGCGGTCTTTGAACGTGCCCGGCTCCGACTCGTCGGCGTTGCACACGACATACTTCGGCTGCGGGGCGGCGGTGCGCGCCCCTTCCCACTTGACGCCGGTGGGGAAAGCCGCGCCGCCGCGCCCCACCAGCCCGGCCTTTTTGACCTCGGCCATCACAGCTTCGGCCCCGATGGCCAGCGCCTTGCGCAGCGCGGTGTAACCGCCGCCGGCCTCGTACTCGGCCAGCGTGGTGGCTCGGCCGTGGCCGCAGTTGGCCGTCAGGACCCGCAGGTCGCCGCCCAAAATTCCGTTCGGCTCGGGCGCGGCGGCGGCGAACAGCGCGGGCATCTGGTCCGGCTGCACGCGCCCCTGGGCGATGTCATCGACCAACACGGCCGGGGCGTGTTCGCACAGCCCCAGGCACGGCACGCTTTCGACTGTGAACGCGCCGTCGGCCGACAGGCCGCCCGGCTCGACGCCGGCATAGGCGCAGGCCGCCGCCAGCACGGCGTCGCCGCCGGCCAGCGCGCAGGCCGGGTCGACGCACACGCGCACCATCCGGCGGCCGACCGGCTCGCGGTAGAACATGCTGTAGAAATCAATGACGCCGTAGACATCGGCCAGCGGCACGCCCAGGGCGTGGCCAATGGCCGCCGCCACTGGCTCGGGCAGGTAACCATATAACTTTTGCGCGGCATGCAGCGCGGGCAGCAGCGCCGGGCGGCCCTGCGGGGCCAACTCGGCCAGCACCGGCTGGAGCGGGGTCAGATCAATCTCGGGCATTCAGCCTCCACATCGCATGATAGTGTATGCCGCGGGAATGGGGAAGGCAAATCTATAAGCGAAAGGAGATGACTTTCGTTCTATTCGGGGTGGGAATTATGGCAGGGGGGCAGACCATTTCGGGCGTGTAGGTGGGGCTTTGCCAGCCGTGGTAGTCGCTGCCCAGCGGGGTGAGCGTGTCTGGGTGCGCGGTGGCGTAGCCCACCGCCGCCGCACAGCCAGCCGCGACGGTCTGGTCGGCGGTATAGGCTTGCCAAAACGCCGCGCCCATTTCGGCATAGGGGTGGCCCGCGCTGCCAATGGGATACTCAGTTTGCAGCGTGGCATAGACGGTCTCGGCTTCGGCGGGCTGCGCTTGCAGCAGGTGTAACAGCATCAAGCGAAAGTAGGCATAAGCCGAGAGTTGCGTGCGCTCTAGCCCACCGTCGCCGGGAAGCGGCGTGGGCGAGGGGTCAGTGCCATGCGTCGCCATTCGGACGGCGATCCAGTTCTCTTGCTTGGCTGGCGACCACCAATCAAGGGCTGCGTCATTGATGACGGCGTTATAGCCGGCCTGCGCCGCAACATAGTCGCCGGCATCCATTTCGCGGTCGGCATCCTGCAATGCCTGAAAACGATACTCTGGCGCGGAGTAATAGCTCTCGCGCAGCGTGAACAGCTCTCCATTCCAGCTATATACGTCGGTATTTACCCGCCACGGCCCATAATAGTCGTAGTCAAAGTTGTAGGGAATATTGCCGGAAAGCAGTAATTCTAGGAACCCATCGCCATCAACGTCCTCCACTCGAACTTCCGGGAAAGGCGAGGGGTTGCCGGTCTGAAACAGTGGCTCGCCACCAACCAAATCTTCAAAGTTGGCGCCATCCCAACTCCAAACAGTTACGTCGAGGCACCCGTGAATGCCGCAGGGGGTATTGCCGATAACTAACTCGCTCAGCCCATCACGGTTAAGGTCAGCCAGCGCCAAGATCGACGGACTAAGATAGTCGGCGGGCGTTACTTGTAATAGTAGTTCGTAGAGCCCGGCCCGGCAGCCGAAAACGTTAAGCGCTACGTAGTCCAGCACCACCTCTGGCACACCGTCATTCGTTAGGTCGGTATAGACGTATTCCACCCCTTCGCGCCATCCGCCGGCCGCCACCGCCCCTAGCAGCGTCACGGGTCCGGTAGCATTCAAGTAGGACAATTCATCCTGTGTGCGCTCATCAATAGCTGCCCTGGTCCGGTATTCGTCCGTGATGGTTAAGAAATCTAGCGTCAGATCAGCCGTAGTTCCTGTCGGATGGCACGTTTCCGCCGGGGCCGGCGTGACGGTGACGACGGTCGCCTGTGGGTCGAAGGTCTTGGTAGCCGTCGGAGTGACGGTCGGCGTAGCCGTGGGCGGCCGGGTGCGCGTGGCAGTGCGAGTGAGGCTAGCCGTTGCGGTAGGGGGGAGCGTGGCCGTGGGTGTGGACACCTGAGCGGTGGCCGTCGCCAGGGGCGGCGTGACCGTCGCGGTGGGTGCAGCCGTACAGGCAGCCAGCAAAATTGCCCCGATCAAGACTAAGCTGCGTCGCCGCATCATGCACTATTCCCCTTGCCCGGCTGTTTTCTCCAGCTTACCATTTCTGCTACACTCCGGCTCTACTGTAACACCCAGCCCGCCGCCGCCCAAGGAGCAAAGTCATGGCTTTTGATGTTGAGCAGGTCCGCACCCAATTCCCCGCGCTGGCCTCCGGCGCGGTCTTCTTTGACAACCCCGGCGGCACGCAGGTGGCCCGCCAGGTGGTCGACCGCATGACCGACTACCTCGTGCGCTGCAACGCCAACCACGGCGGCGCGTTCAAGACCAGCATCGAGTCCGACGCGGTGCTGGAGGCCGCCCACGCCGGCATGGCCGATCTGCTGAATGCCGCCTCGCCGAACGAGATCATCTTCGGCCAGAACATGACCACGCTCACCTTCACGCTCTCGCGCGCGCTCGGCCGCCGCCTGGCCCCCGGCGACGAGATCATCGTCACCCGGCTTGACCACGACGCCAACATCTCGCCCTGGCTGCTGCAGGCCGAGGATCGCGGCGCGGTGGTGCGCTGGGTGGATCTCCGCCCGGAAGACTGCACGCTCGACATGGCCGACTTCGAGGGCCAGATTTCCGACCGGACCAAGATTGTGGCCTGCGGCTACGCCTCCAACGCCGTCGGCACCATCAACGACATTCGTTCAGTGGTGCAGATGGCCCACGCCGCCGGCGCGCTATGCTTCGTGGACGCGGTGCAGTACGCGCCGCATGGCCCAATTGACGTGCAGGCGTTGGACTGCGACTTCCTGGCCTGCTCGGCCTACAAGTTCTTCGGCCCGCACGCCGGTATCGTCTACGGCAAGTATGCGCTGCTCGACGGCCTGCGCGCTTACAAGGTGCGCCCGGCCGAGGACAAACCGCCCGCCAAGTTCGAGACCGGCACGCAGAACCATGAAGGCCAGGCCGGCACGCTGGGCGCATTGGAATACTTTGAGTGGTTGGCCGAGGCGGCCGGGCTGGGCGGGGCGACCCGCCGCGAACGCCTGGTGGCGGCCCTGACGGCGCTGGCCGACTACGAGCGCGCGTTAGGCGGCTACCTGATTGAGGGCTTGCAGACCGTGCCGGGGTTGAAGGTGTGGGGCATTACCGACCAGCAGCGGCTGGCGCGGCGCGTGCCGACCGTGTCGTTCACGCTGGCGGGGTGGCACCCGCGCGCCGTGGCCGAGGCGCTGGCGGCCGAGGGCATTTACGTG
>JAYUUW010000914.1:0-3450 GCA_043754665.1 Anaerolineales bacterium
TTGGCAGCACGCTGGCCCGCCGCCTGGCCGATTTGGGCGCGCAGGTGGCCGTGGTGGATGCCCTCATGCCCACCTACGGCGGGCGGCGCTTCAACCTGGCCGGCTACGAGGGCCGCGTGGCCGTCCACCACGCCGACGTGCGCGACGCCGACCGGCTGGCGGCGCTGGTGCGCGGGCAGGCCTGCATCTTCAACCTGGCCGGGCAGGTGAGCCACCTGGACTCGATGCGCGACCCGTACACCGATCTGGACATTAACGGCCGCAGCCAGTTGGTGCTGCTGGAGGCCTGCCGCCGCTTCAACCCTGGCGTGCGGCTGGTGTACAGCGGCACGCGCCAAATTTACGGCCGCCCGCGCTACCTGCCGGTGGATGAGGACCATCCGGTAGACCCGGTGGATATCAACGGCGTCAACAAGGTGGCGGCCGAGTGGTATCACCTGGTGTACCACCGGGCCTACGGTCTGCGCACGACCTCGCTGCGCCTCACCAACACCTATGGCCCGCGCATGCGTGTGGCCGACGCGCGCCAGACCTTCTTGGGGCTTTGGGTGCGCCGCCTGCTCGAAGGCGAGGAGATTTTGGTCTACGGCGACGGGCAGCAGCGCCGCGACTTCACCTATGTGGACGACGCCGTGGAGGCGCTGCTGCTGGCCGCCGCCAGTGACGCGGCCATTGGCGGCATCTACAACCTCGGCGGCGACGAAGTGATCTCGCTCCACGCGCTGGCGGGCTTGCTGATCGCGCTGCACGGGGCAGGGGGCTGCCGCCTGGTGCCGTTCCCGCCCGACCAGGCCGCGATTGACATTGGCGACTATTACGGCAGCTATGCCAAGTTTCACGCGGCGCTGGGCTGGCGGCCGCGCGTGCCGCTGCGGGAGGGGCTGGCCCGCACGCTGGCCTATTACGCCGAGCACCTGCCGCGCTACCTGGGCGACGCGGAGTAGGGCGGCGGTTGGTCGAGGGGGCTTCAGAGTGGGATTTCTCACCCCCGTAAGGGCAGCGCGATGACAGCCCGCCGGAGGGGGGTTCGAAATGACAGTGAGGGGCAATGAGTTCACATGGCCGGCGCAGCGCTGCAACGGCGGGCGGCCACTGCGCTTTTATGGCGATGCGATCTATGCTACAGTCGCGCACAGCCCTTTGACGAGGCTGCCGGGGGCCGAGTGTTGAGCCATGCACACAGGAGATGAGGTCATGCAGACGCACGAAGCCCTGGCGGCGCTGGGGGTCACTGAGCAGACGTTAAGCCCGGCCGAAAAAGAACACCTCGATCAGAACGGCTATTTGCCGCTGCCTAACATTCTATCGGCCGAGTTGGTCGCGCGGATTAACACCCGCATGGATGAACTGATCGCGCTGGAGGGCGCGGAGGCCGGCAAAGAGGTGCACCAGGAGGCGGGCACGACGCGCCTGAGCGACCTGGTGAACAAAGACCCGGTCTTTGAGATTTGCTTTACGCACCCGCGCGTGCTGGCCGCCATTGCCCATGTGCTCGGCGATGATTTGCGGCTCTCGTCGCTTAACTATCGGGCGGCGCTGCCGGGCTTCGGCCACCAGGGCCTGCACGCCGATTGGGGCGGCGCGGTGGCGGCGGGCGACTATTCGGTCTGCAACTCAGTTTGGCTGCTCGATGACTTCACCGCGCTGAACGGGGCCACGCGGGTGGTGCCGGGCTCGAACCGCAGCGGGACGAGCCCCAAGGATGTGATGGCCGACCCGGTCCAGCCGCACCCCGACGAGGTGCTGCTGACCGCTCCGGCCGGGACGGTGGTGATCTTCAACGCGCACACCTGGCACGGCGGCACGCTCAACCGCACCGGCCAGCCGCGCCGCGCCATGCACTCGTACTTCACCCGCCGCGCGCTCCAGCAGCAGCTTGACCAGCAGGCCTACATCCGCCCGGAGACGTATGCGCGCCTCAGCCCGGCGGCGCGCTTTATTCTGGATGTGTAGGCGGGCGGGCCCGAATCAAAAACCGGCCAGGTGTCGCCCAGCGGGCCGGTCTTATTTCTGCAACATCGCCGCTTGAGTGTCGCTGACACCCCGTCTTGCCCCGCCCGCAGCCTCGGCCTTATCGCTCCCCTTGGTGCGCATTCGTTCTTTTCCTTCGTGTCAATTCGTGGTAACGCCGTTGACACCCCCTCCCCCCGGTGGTATCATCCGTTTCAATCGAATAAGCTCCATTCCGTTACTCTTATCCAGAGAGGCAGAGGGACCGGCCCGATGACGCCTCGACAACCCGGCTGCTAACCCAGCGCGGGTGCCAATTCCGGCAGATGCAGCACTTCTGGAAGATGAGAGGGATCACCACCCGCACCGCGAAGCCCCTCTCTTGTTGTATGGAGTAGGGGCTTTTGTTTACCAAGGAGAACCGTTCCATGAGCAGTACCTTTATGACTTCCCCCAAGCTGCTTTTCACCTCTGAGTCGGTCACCGAGGGCCACCCCGACAAGATGTGTGACCAGATCAGCGATGCCGTGCTCGACGCCTGCCTGGCCCAAGACCCCATGAGCCGCGTGGCCTGCGAAACCGCGACAAAGACCGGCTTCGTCATCGTGCTGGGCGAAATTACCACCAACGCCTTCGTCAACTTCGACGAGTTGGTGCGCAATGTGGTCAAAGAGATCGGCTACAACAGCTCGGCCATGGGCTTCGACGGCAACACCTGCGGCGTGCAGTCGGCCATCGCCAGCCAGAGCGCCGACATTGCCCTGGGCGTGGATAACGCCATGGAAGCCAAGGCCGGCGAAATGACCGAGGCCCAAATTGAGAAGGTCGGCGCGGGCGACCAGGGCATGATGTTTGGCTTCGCCTGCAACGAAACCGACGCCCTGATGCCGCTGCCGATTTTCCTGGCCCACAACCTGGTGCGCCGGCTGGCGCAGGTGCGCAAAGACAACACCCTGCCCTGGCTGCGCCCCGACGGCAAGAGCCAGGTGACGGTCGAGTACGCCTCCGGCCGCCCCAAGCGCGTCGACACCGTCCTGATCAGCACCCAGCACGCCCCCGAGATCAGCCAGGAACAAATCCGCGCCGAAGTCACCGAGCACGTGATCAAGCCGATCATCCCGGCGGCCATGTTTGACGCCAACACCAAAATATTCGTCAACCCCACCGGCCGCTTCGTCATCGGCGGCCCCATGGGCGACGCCGGCGTCACCGGCCGCAAGATCATCGTCGACACCTACGGCGGCATGGGCCGCCACGGCGGCGGCGCCTTCTCCGGCAAGGACCCGACCAAGGTCGACCGCTCGGCCGCCTACGCCGCGCGCTGGGTGGCCAAGAACGTCGTGGCCGCCGGCCTGGCCGACCGCTGCGAGATCCAGGTGGCCTACGCCATCGGCGTCGCCCACCCGCTCAGCGTCAACGTCGAGACGTTCGGCACCGGCAAGGTCCCCGACGACACCATCGTCCGCCTGATCACCGAAAACTTCGACCTGCGCCCCGGCG
>JAYUUW010000915.1:0-8450 GCA_043754665.1 Anaerolineales bacterium
CAGCCAGCAGGCCGCCATCGAGGAACAGATTCAGGACGACGGCTTTCTGGCGTTCTCGCCCAATCAAATCTTGCAGCAGATCAACCAGACCTATGTGGCCCTGCAAGCCTTCGTGGGCGGCATCGGCGTCATCACGCTGCTCATCGCCGGCACGGGCATCGCCAACACGCTCATCACCGCCATCTACGAGCGCACCGCCGAGATCGGACTGATGAAGGCCGTGGGCGCGACCACGCAGCAAGTGATGGTCATCTTTCTGGCCGAGGCGGCGGCCATTGGCGGGGGCGGCGGGCTGGCGGGGCTGCTGATCGGCGTGCTGGTCAGCCAGGTGGTCGGGGCGGTGGCGGGCCAGCAGGTGAACCAGCAGTTGGGCGAGGCGGGGGCCGGGGCGGCGGCCAGTGTGGTGGTCACGCCGCTGTGGCTGATCCTCGGCGCGCCGCTGTTCGCCATGATCGTGGGCGTGGTGGCGGGCCTGTACCCAGCTCGGCGCGCCGCCCAGCTCGACCCGGTGGTGGCGCTGCGCTACGAGTGATGATTAACCGTGCACTCACCTGCCGCCCGTAGAATGACCCTGCGCCGGAAACCGGACAATTGCTGGTGAAACGCAAAATCCTGGTCGTGGATGACGACAAAAAGACAGTGGACCTGGTGCGGCTGTACCTGGAGAAGGACGGCTACCAGGTGCTGCTGGCCTACGACGGCCAGGCGGCGTTGGCGCTGGCCCGCCAGAAGCGCCCCGACCTGCTGGTGCTGGATGTGATGCTGCCCAAGCTCGACGGGCTAGACCTGTGCCGCGTGCTGCGGGCCGAGGCGGCCACGCCCATCATCCTGCTGACGGCGCGCACCACCGAGGACGACAAGTTGCTGGGCCTCGACCTGGGCGCGGACGACTATGTGACCAAGCCTTTCAGCCCGCGCGAACTGCTGGCCCGCATTCGGGCGGTGCTGCGCCGGGCCGGGCTAGACGGCGGCGCGCCCGAGCCGGCCGAGGCGCGCTATGGCGCGCTGCTGATCAACTTTCCGGGGCGCGAGGTGCGGCTGGGCGGACAGGTGGTGCGGCTGACGCCCAAGGAATACCGCCTGCTCGAAATCCTGATCAAGGAGCCGCACAAGGCCTTCACGCGGCTGGAGCTGTTGGAGCGCGCCTTTGGCTACGACTACGACGGGCTGGAGCGCACCGTGGATGTACACCTGATGAACCTGCGCCGCAAGATCGAGGCCGACCCGGCCCGCCCGCAGTTCGTGCAGACCGTGTATGGGGTCGGCTACAAGTTTGGGGAGGCGAGCGCCGATGACTAGCCTGCGCCTGCGCATGTTCTTAATGGTGTTTGTGGTGGTGGCGGCGGCGGTCGGCACGGTGTCGGTGCTGGCGCGACAAGGCACGTTTACCGCTGTGAATGAGCTGGTGTTCTTCAACGCCGCGCGCGACCAGCGCCTGGCCACGCAACTGCTCTCCGGTGCCGACGGCTCGTTCGAAGTGGTAGCTGGCGGCGGCACCTTCGCCACCAACTTCAGCGGCGGGCAGGCCCGGGTGGAGGCGCTGGGCGCGGTCATGGACACGCCGATCTTTGTGGTGAACCAGAGCGGCTATGTGGTCTACGACTCGAGCAACACGCTCACCGGGCAGGCCGTGCGGGTGCCGCCGGGGTGGCCGGGGCCGGAATTGCAGCCAGTGCTGGTCGCCAACCAGCCGGGCTACGTGGTGCTGGGCCTGGCAGGCGCGGCCGGCAGCACGCTCATCGCAGAGAACGGGCCGTACCTGACTTCCGAGCTGACCGACACGGTGATGTTCTTTGGGCCGCTCGGTGTGGCCGCCGCGACCCTGGCGGCCTACCCCGGCAGCGCGCTGGCCGGGCCGCCGCCGGGGCCGTGGACGGCGGGGATGGACGCCGGCATGGCCCCCACCTTCCAGGCGCAGGCGGTGCTGGGCACGTTTAACCAGACGCTGCTGCTGGCGGCGGTGGCGGGCGGCGGCGTGGCGCTGGTGCTCACGGCCGGGCTGTCACGCGGCATTGTTGGCCCGGTGGAAGACCTGACCCGGGCGGTACGGCGCATGGCCCAGGGCGACCGCCGGCAACGCGTGACCGTGCGCTCGCGCGACGAGATCGGCGAACTGGCGCGCGCCTTCAACCTGATGGCCGACAGCGTGGGCGAGGCTGAGCAACTGCGGCGGCAGATGGTGAGCGACATCGCCCACGAGCTGCGCACGCCGCTGACCAACATTCGCGGCTACCTGGAGGCCGTGCGCGACGGCGTGATCACGGCCGAGCCGAGCGTGATCGACTCGCTGCACGAGGAGGCCATGCTGCTCAACCGGCTGGTGGCCGACCTGCAAGAGTTGGCGCTGGCCGAGGCCGGGCAGCTCAAGCTGGCGCAGCAGCCGGTGGCCGTGGCCGATGTGGTCGAGAAGACCGTGAATACGCTGCGCCCGCTATTCGCCGCCGGGCCGGCGGTGCGCGTGGATTTGCCCGCCGACCTGCCGCTGGTGACGGCCGACCCCGAGCGGCTGGGCCAGGTGCTGCGCAATCTGCTGACCAACGCCCAGCATCACACGCCCGCCGCCGGTGAGATTGTGGTGGCGGCGCAGGTGGCCGGCGCGACGGTGGAGATCACCGTGCGCGACTCGGGCTGCGGGATTGCGGCCGAGCATTTGCCGTATGTGTTCGAGCGCTTCTACCGGGCCGACCAGGCGCGGGCGCGGGCCACGGGCGGCGCGGGGCTGGGGCTGGCCATCGTGAAGCAGTTGGTGGAGGCGCACGGCGGGCAGGTGCGGGTGGAGAGCCGGCCCGGCGGCGGCGCGACGTTTGCCTTCACACTGCCGCTGGCGGCGACCTAAGCGGATGACATTAGAGCATTTTCCTAATTGACGTATGCCGTCTCCCAACCGCGTGTCGCGGCGCAGCCTAGCGTAGGGGCGCAATAATTTGCGCCCAGCGCTCGCTACCAACCAATCGGCGTACTTCAATCAGCAAGCCCCTATAAACGACCCGATAATCCCCGCCACCTGCCGGGGTCGTGATAGTATATTGACCGAAACATTACCTTGACAGACATAGTAATATGTCATATAGTGTCGCTATGGAGTTGACTATATGAGCGAAAACAAACTCACATCTGACCTGCTGCGGGGCCATACCGACACGATGATCTTGCGGCTCCTATCCGAAGCTGATCGCTACGGATACGAGATTGTCAAGCTGATCGCCGAGCGCTCAGGCGGCGAGTATGAACTCAAAGAAGCCACCATGTACTCCAGCGTCCGGCGGCTGGAGGCCGACGGTGACATCGAATGGTACTGGGGCGATGAAACCCAGGGCGGCCGGCGCAAGTATTTTCGGATTACCGCCAAGGGCCAGGCCACGTACGCCCACAACACCAGCAATTGGGCCTACGCCAAGCGCGTGCTGGATAACTTACTGTAGAGGAGCTGTGCTGCGATGAACGAGAAACTCAACCAATACTTGAATGGCGTGTTTGCCCCTTACGAGGGCGTCAAAAGCGTCGCCGAACTACGGGCCGACCTGCTCGCCGATTTGCAGGAGCGGTTTCGCGAACTCACCGCCGAAGGCAAGGACGAGGCCGCCGCCTTGGCGCTGACCATTGCCAGCATCGGCGACATCGAACAAACCGTCCAGGAGGTGGCTAACCTCTCGCGTTCGCTGGAGCGGCAGGTGCTCATCAACTTCAGCGCGAGCGACCTGACCAAGAGCGACTTTGCCGGCGTGAAAGCGCATAAAGGCAAATTTGACGCCAGCGATTTGCGTGGCTCCGACTTTGCCGGCGCCGACCTGACCGGCAGCTCGTTTAAGGCCAGCGATGTGCGCGAAGCCAACTTTGACGGCGCCAACCTGACCGACTGCACCCTGTACGTCAGTGACCTTACGGAGGCGAGCTTCAACCAAACCATTCTGGTGCGCACCGAATTCAACACGTCCGATCTCACCCGGGCCAAGTTCACCGCGGTCAAACTGATCGACGTCAAGCTGAACATGACCGACCTGCGCCAGACGATCTTTGACAACTGCACGTTCAATGGGGTGGACTTCAAATACGGCGACCTGCGCGGGATGTGCCTGGACGGAATGACCTTCATCGGCGTCAAGTTTGACAAGGCCGCGCTGAACGACGCGACGTTTAAGGGCGCGACCTTTAAGAATGTGTCCTTCATGGGGGCGCTGGCCTGGAATGATTGGTCTAAGAAATATTACAAGGCCATCAAAACCATTGTCTTTGACGGCGCAACGATGGATAAGCTGACCTACAACGCCCTCAAAGGCCTGGGCGCCGAATTGTCAAAAGTGATTGTGATCTAAGGAGGGTGCACATGCCAAACACAGCCATTCAAGTCACAGGACTGCAAAAGTCCTTCAAGCAGGTGCATGTTCTGCAGGGCGTGGATTTCGAGGTGGCCCCGGGCAGCATTTTCGCCCTGCTCGGCTCGAACGGCGCGGGCAAGACCACGGTGATCAAAATTCTCACCACGCTGCTGAAACAGGATAGCGGCACCGCCATCGTCAACGGCTTCGACGTGGCGGCTAAGCCCGACGCGGTGCGGCAGTCGATCAGCCTGACCGGGCAATTCGCCGCCGTGGACGAGATTTTGACCGGGCGGGAAAATCTCATCATGATCGCCCAGTTGCGGCACCTCCCTCAGCCGCGCCAAATCGCGGACGCCCTGCTGCAGCGCTTCGCGTTGAGCGCGGCCGCTGACCGCCGGGCCGCCACTTACTCGGGCGGCATGCGCCGCCGGCTTGACATTGCCATGAGCCTGGTGGGCCAGCCGCAGCTCATTTTCCTCGACGAACCGACGACCGGGCTGGACCCCGAGGGGCGGCTCGAGGTGTGGAAGATCGTCAAAGAACTGGCGGCCGGCGGCACGACGGTCTTCTTGACCACGCAGTATTTAGACGAGGCGGAACAGTTGGCCGATCGCATTGCCATTCTGCATGCGGGGCGGATTATCGCCACCGGCACGCTGGCGGAACTGAAAAAGCTGTTCCCGCCCGCCCAGGTGCAGTATGTGGAAAAACAACCGTCCTTGGAGGAGATCTTCCTCGCCATCATCGGTCAGAAAGAGGCCCAGTAACCATGAACACCCACACCTTCAGCGATATGGGCGTGATGCTGGGCCGTTCCATGCGCCATATTACGCGCAGCCTGGACACCATCCTCACGGTCACGATCACGCCGATTGCGATGATGCTGCTGTTTGTCTATGTGTTTGGCGGCGCCATCCACACCGGCACGGACAACTATGTTAACTACATCTTACCCGGCGTCCTGCTGATGGCCATTTCCAGCGGCATCGCCTACACGGCTTACCGCCTGTTCATGGATAAGCAGCGGGGCATCTTCGAGCGCTTCCACTCCATGCCGATTGCGCGTTCCACCGTGCTGTGGGGGCATGTGTTGACCTCGCTCGTTTCCAATGCCCTGTCGGTGGTCGTCATTATCCTCGTCGCCTTACTGATGGGCTTTCGTTCACCGGCGGGGGTGCTGGCCTGGCTGGCCATCGCCGGGATCCTGGCCTTGTTTACCTTGGCCCTCACCTGGGTCGCCGCGATTGCGGGCTTGTCGGCCACCTCGGTGGATGGTGCCGGCGCCTTTTCCTATCCGCTGATCTTCCTGCCCTTTATCAGCTCGGCGTTTGTGCCGACCGAATCGATGCCGGCCGTCGTGCGCGCCTTTGCCGAAAACCAGCCGGTGACCGCGATCGTGGAGGCCATCCGGGCGCTGCTGTCCAATCAGCCGGTGGGCAATGACATCTGGGTAGCGCTGGCGTGGTGCGTCGGGATTTTGCTCGTGGCTTACTTCTTTGCGATGCGGGTGTACAAAACTCGGGTGTGACCAACAAGCCCGGCGGCCGTTGCTGCAACCATGCCGCTCACGGCCAGGTGCCCCCCGCGCCCAGCCGTGAGCGGTTTTGTTTCCGGGCGCGCTCAAACGCCACGCCCACCGCCCGAGACGAGCTTAGCCGACTCAACAATCACCGCCGCGCCTGGTGCGATCAACTGCCCGCTGATGTAACGCAAGACGCGATGGGGATATTTTTTTCGGGTCTACTGCGCGCGAGTAGCGCTGGCCCCCAGTGACGGCAACCCATCCCCTCTGCTTCCGCCGAACCCTCCGACCTCCGACTTCCAACCTCCGCTACAATACCCCCATGCTGCGCATCGACCTGTTCACCCTCTTCCCGGCCATCTGCCACGCCTACGTGCAAGAGTCCATTCTTAAGCGCGCCCAGGCCGCCGGCCTGCTGGAGGTGCAGGTGCACAACATCCGCGACTACGCCCCCGGCAAACATGCCGTCACCGATGACATGCCCTATGGCGGCGGCGGCGGCATGGTCATGAAGCCCGAGCCGGTCTTCGCCGCCGTCGAGGCCGTGCTCGGCCCGGCGGGGTCACCCGGCCAGCCGCCCATCCTCCTCATGACCCCGCAAGGCCGGCCCTTCACCCAGGCCGTGGCCCAGGCGCTCTCGGAACAGCCGCGCCTGGCCCTCATCTGCGGGCGCTACGAAGGCTTCGACGAGCGCATCCGCCAACACCTGGCCACCGACGAAATCTCGCTCGGCGATTTCGTGCTCACCGGCGGCGAGCTGGCCGCGCTGGCGATTGTGGACGCGGTGGCCCGCCTGCGGCCGGGCGTGCTGGGCGACCCGACGGGCGCGCAGGACGACTCGCACGCCATGGGATTGCTGGAATACCCGCACTACACCCGCCCGCCGGCCTTCCGCGATTGGCCCGTGCCCGACATCCTGCTCTCTGGCGACCACGGTCGCATCGAGCGCTGGCGGCGCGAAGAGGCCCTGCGCCGCACCTTCCTGCGCCGGCCGGATATGCTGCTCAAGCTCGACCTCAGCGAGGCCGACAAGCTGTTCCTCAGCCGCCTCGCCGCCGAGCTGGCCCAACAGCGCGCCTCTGAGAATCAGTAGGCAGTTGGCAGAAACCGGCCCCGCACACTGCCGCTGCCGTCTCTTACTGCTGACCGCCCGCCGCCTTAGCTCCAACCGCCGCCCGCCAACCCCTCGGCTCAACCATTCGCCAGCCGTCACCGTCACTACCGATTTGTCATTCCGAACCCGGCCTCAGGTATTTGGGCCTAGCGCACCCTTTTGGCCGGTGAGGAATCTCGGCCGCGACCTACTTGGCCCTACGCCCAACCGCACCGCCCCTGCCATGTTCTGAGCAACCCGACCCGCCGACTGCCTTCTGTCCCTACGGGAGCTTGCCGATGGCCGCGCTCAACTGCCGGGCGTAGTCATAGCCCGCCCTCACCGCATTGGCAGCCCGCGTGTTCTGCAGGTAAGGCAGCCCCGCCTCGAACCCCAGCTCAGACTTAAGCTCGGCGTCGGAGTGCAGCCCCAGCACGTTCTGGCATTGCAGCTCAAACGCGGCCAGGCTGCCGGCCGCCACCGTAATGGCCCGCTCCTTCAAGCTGTCGTAGTTCCCGCGCGCGTCGAAGCGGTTCACCGCCGTCAGCAGCGGCGCAATGTCTTGCGCCACCGCCGCCCGCAGCGCGGCCAGCCGGTCTTGCCCGGCGATCATCGCATCGATCTTGGCGCGCAGCGTCTGCGCCCACACCGCCTCCGACAGCGAGAGCACATGCGCCCACTCGGCCGCCGAGACCTTCACCGGCTTCTTCGTGCCGCGCGTGGTCGTGCTGCGCCCAGCCGCCAGCTCGGTGCGCGCCGGGGGCAGGCTCTTGCTCAGGTTTTCCAACTGCCCGGCCAGCTTGTCCAGTGGGCCATACAGCGCCTTCACCGCGTTGAAGGCCGGCGCGCGCACGGGCAGGTCGGCCTTTTCGAACATATCCCACACCTGCTCCCAGCCATTGCAGTCGGCCGACACGGCGGTCAAGAAAGCGCTGAGTTCCTTCTCGGCCGGGCCGCCCAGCCCCTTGACGTTGCCCAAATAGTTCAGGGCGATCTGGTCGAGCGGGCGGGAGGCGGTCACCACCTTTTGCAGCGCGGGCTGGCTGAGCTTCTCGGCCACGAACAATTTGTTCACCACCGCCAGCGGCTTGGCGTAATTATCGAGCGCCGTGCCGAACCCGGCCTCGAACTTCAAGCGCTTGGCCGCCAGCACTGCGGCGTGCTTGGTCTTCAGCGCCTTCCAATCCTTGCGCCGGTCCGACTTCACGAGCTTACCAACCAGGGCCTTAATCGTGGGCATGCGGTCTCCTCAGGGGCTACCAGGTCGCGATCACCAGCGCGCTGTGCGACTGGCCCGGAGTATACGCCCCGCCGCCGCCGCGAGCCACCTCGCCGGCTGACCGCTAACCGACAAAGGGCAGAAGGCGGGAGGCAGAAGGCAGAAAGCAGAAAGCAGAAGGCAGCGTGCAGTGTTAGTCTCTGCCGACCTCCGACCTCCGACCTCCGACCTCCGACCTCCGACCTCCGACCTCCGACCTCCGACCTCCGACCTCCGACCTCCGACCTCCGACCTCCG
>JAYUUW010000916.1:0-1941 GCA_043754665.1 Anaerolineales bacterium
CCAGCACCACCCAGCCGGCAGCTCCGGTAGGCCATCTGTGTCCGGCGCTTGCGGCGCTTCGTACTTGGCCTTAGCCGGGTCTTTGCCCTTGGCGCACAGGCCGGCTTCCCATTGGGCGCGGCGCTCGGCCAGGATGCGGTCGAGGAGTTGTGGGGCCGGCTCGTCGCTGGGGTCTTGCGGCACCAGGCGGCCCTCACAGGCGGCCTTGAGCACGGCGGCGCGGTAGCGCTTCAGGGCCGCCTGCACGCGCCGCAGTGAGGCCACGCCCGCGTCGAGGTCGCTGAGCAGTTCTTCGAGCTTGGCGACGATGCGGCGCTGCTCGGCCAGCGGCGCGACCGGAATCAGGAGTTGTTCAAACTCCGTATGCCTAAGGTTGTTGATATTTATGCCAGATGATTTCCGCCGAATGAAATCGCGGTAATAAGGAGACGTGAAATATAGTCCCAGAAACCGGCTATCAAGGACTACGTTTGGACGGACTGTAGCGCAAAAGGTGCCGAAGGAACCAACCCAATTGGCTCGAAGCTGCGCCGTCTTGCCAACAAGATGTTTGCTGCCGCTTGACATGCAAACAACGATATCGCCTTCTTGAAGCAATTGTTCTTGTTTGACATACTTCGGGGGCACGAAGACCAAATCCGAGTCGGTTACTAGGTGGTCATCCTGGATATTAGTCGCACGAAGTATGGGTAAGTACCCGGTCTGAGGATTATCACTTACATCGGCCTTGTTGTAAGAAACCCCACGCACAAGGGCGGCACACGTGGTAAGTGGAGCCCACGCCCAGCCAGGCGGCAGGATGCGGCCTTCGTGTTCGTTGGTTGTCGGTGCTTTGGGATCGGTCATCATACGGTCAGCGCGGCGTTGAGTTCATCGAGCAGCGCTGGCAGCGCGGGGCCAAAGGCGCGGGCGGCGGCCAGGCGGCCTCCCTTGTTGAAGAACTCGCCGTAGTCAAAGTCCTCCACGCTCACACTTAAATTCACGCCGATGTTCGTGGCGATCAGGTCGAGCCACCAGCGCTGCTCCAGTGTAAAGGCCCGCCCGGCGGCCTCCTGGGCGGCCAGCCAGTCGGCGTAGCGGGCGCGCACCCGCTCGGGGTACGGCACCAACTCGTCGTCCATAGCCAGCGCGTGGCGCACCAGCGACACCAGGTCGGCCAGCACGCGCGGGGCGTTCACGCCGCGCACCTTGTCGCGTTCCAGGCGGGCATAGGCCTGCCACAGCGCCTCGGTGGTCCAACTGTTGGGCGGGCGGCGCAAGTGCTCGGCCAGTTCCTTCACCTGCTGAAAGCTCAGGCGCTGCCGCCCGGCCGGCTGGCTAAACAGAATGTGCAGCGCGGCGATCTCGTCCTTGTTGGCTTCCAGATATTCCTTGAACGACCGCACCAACTGGTCTTGCCCATCGTGCACGAAATGCCCGTCCACCAGCCGGTCGCGCGTCACGGTGTCAATGATCTGGTCGGCGCTGCGCTGCACGCTGACCAGCAGCTTGCGCACCTCGGGATTGTCAAACGGGCGCGTGGCGGCCTCGGCCAGGCTCTCGCGGGCGGCGGCCAGCGCGGCCGGGTTGGGGTCGGCGCTGCCAATCACTTCGGCAATGGCGTCGGGGTCGGTGGCGTCGAGCAGCGCGCCGGCCAAAGCGTGCAGCGGCGCGGCGGCCGGGGGTTCGCCAGCCGGGGCCAGCATGGCGGCCAGGTCGCGCCGGTCGGCGGGGCTAAGCTGCTTTTCCAGCCGGGCCAGGCGGGCGGCCAGCGAGGTCAGGGTGGCGTCGTCGCGCGCGCCCAGGGCCACCAACTCCAGCAGTTTGTCGAACGACACGCCGCGCTTGCGGTCGAGCGTGCCTAGTTCCACCTTGGGGTTGTCCACCACCCCCACCGCGTCGATGATGACGAAATGCGTCTTCTCGCGGGCGTCGGGCGTCACGGCTTGCAGGTCGTTCGGG
>JAYUUW010000917.1:0-1589 GCA_043754665.1 Anaerolineales bacterium
GGTACAGCTTTACAAGGGCTGGGTGGGGCGCGCACCGCTTTAGCAAAGGAGACTGATGTACGAAAAGTCTGTGCAAATGGTAAACTCGACCTATGTCAAACATTACTGCCGTTAGTTGTGCAAACATTGCCTTCATCAAATATTGGGGCAATACCGACGAGGCCCTGCGCCTCCCGGCCAACGCCTCGCTTTCCATGAACCTGGCCGGCGTCGAAACCGAAACCACTGTCGAGTTCTCCGCCGCCCGCATCGCTGATGAGGTCGTCATCGGCGGCGAGGTGCAGACCGGCCTGCCGCACGACCGCGTCGTGGCCCAGCTCAACATTATCCGTAAACGCGCCGCCATCGGTGACTACGCCCGCGTTGAGTCCAAAAACAACTTCCCGTCGGGGGCCGGCATCGCCTCATCTGCGTCGGCCTTTGCCGCGCTCACCGTGGCCGCCGCCGCCGCCGCGGGCCTCGCGCTCACCGAGCCGGAGTTATCGGCCCTCGCACGGCAGGGGTCCGGCTCGGCCGCCCGCAGCGTGCCCGGCGGCTTTGTCGAGTGGGGGCCGGGCGAACCTGGCCGGCCAGCAAGTTCCTTCGGCGTCTCCCTCGCCCCGCCCGAGCATTGGGATATCGTGGATGTCATCGCCGTGGTCAGCCAGAAGCACAAGGCCACGGGCAGCACCGGCGGCCACGCTCTGGCCGGCACCAGCCCGCTCCAGGCCGCCCGCCTCGCCAGCGTGCCCGACCGCCTGGCCCGCTGCCGCGCCGCGCTGCTGTCCCGCGACTTTGAGCGCTTCACCGAGGTGGTCGAGGCCGACTCCAACATCATGCACGCCGTCATGATGACCTCGACCCCGCCGCTCTTTTACTGGGAGCCGATTACCTTCGCCATCATCAAATCCATCCGCCGCTGGCGCGCCGAGGGCCTGCCGGTGTGCTACACGATCGACGCCGGCCCCAACGTCCACTGCCTGTGCCCGCGCGACAGCGCCGCCGAAGTGGAGCGCCGCCTGCGCGAAAACCTGGATGTCACCCGTCTGCTGGTGGCCCGCCCCGGCGGCCCGGCCCGACTGGTGGCCTAAAACGCCACCTTTCAGCCCAGGCTCATATAGCTCTTACTTGTCCGGCCTGTCACCGGCTTGTATAATTTTAGTGGGTTAGATTCGGTCGGACTGTGAGGTTGGCATGGAATTCTTAAATAGTATCGGTAGCATCTTGGTCTTCGTGCTCCTGCTCAGCGGGCTGGTCTTCGTCCACGAGTTCGGGCACTTCATCACCGCCAAGCGCCTAGGCATCCACGTGGAAGAATTCGGCTTCGGCTTTCCGCCGCGCCTGTTTGGCGTGGTGCGCGGCGCCGATGGCAAACTGCGCTGGGTCATCGGGCAAAAGGCGCCCTCCCGCCAGGAGTTGGGCGGCCCGCGCACCATCTACTCGATCAATGCCATCCCCCTGGGCGGTTTCGTGCGCCCAGCCGGCGAAGATGACCCCGGCGTCACCAACGGCCTGGCCTCCGCGCCCAAGCGCGTGCGCATCGCCGTGCTGGCCGCCGGCTCAACCTTCAACCTGATCTTTGCCTTCCTCATCTTCGTGGTTGGCTTTCG
>JAYUUW010000918.1:0-2132 GCA_043754665.1 Anaerolineales bacterium
TCGCGACCGACGCCGGCGTCACCGAGGTGCAGGTGGACGCCCAGACGGGCGAAGTGGTGGCGACCGAGACCGGCGACGACTAGACCCCCTCACCGGCCATCGGCCAGTCGCTCCCTAAACGCCCCGTCGAAGTCTCGACGGGGCGTTTTGACGCGCCAGAGCAGGGCGACGTTATGCGATAATGACGCCCATGCTATCACTCGCCACCGCCCGCGCCCTGCGCGACGCCGGCCTCGACTGGGAGCCGGCCGAGTTCGACACCTTCGCCATCCCCGACCGCGACCTGGACGACGACCTGTTCGTCCTGAGCGGCATGCCCGCCCATGTGGCGGTGCTCCAGGGCGTGCCGGTCATGGCGTTCGACGGCGCCGCCGAATGGGCCATGGACTACATCGCCGCCGGCGAGGTGGTGTGGCTGCCCACCGAGGAGCAATTGCGTTTGCAGCTTATGGCCCGCCTGGCCGCCGACCCGGCCTACAGCCTTACGCTGGCCGCCACCGCCACCGGCTGCCGCTGCACCGCCGTGGCCTTTGGGCAGCGCCACGACCACGACGCGCCCGAGGCCGGCGAAGCCTACGCCGCCGCCCTGCTGCGGGTGCTGCAAGCCGCGGAGTAGAGCGCCGGGGGGCAATCGCATCTTATTTCCGTTGGTCGAGAAGGGCTGAAATTGGCCCATAAACTTGACCTGGCTGTGACAACCCGGGATTTCTCACCCCCCACAGAAGCACCACTGAGACTAGCGACCTGATGGGGGGCTTCGAAATGACAGCTAATTGGCTATGGCCGGTCAACGCCACGGAAATTAGATGCGATTGCCCTGCACGTAGAGCGCCGGGGGCCGTTGCGCCAACCCTGCATGATATAATTCCGCGCCCGTTCGAATCCGTTGTTTTTGCGCTAGGAGTACCGCTTTGAGCAAACGCACGACCACCCCGCCGCCCCAATACAACCCCTCAGCCCCGCGCACCAGCAAGCGCCAGCAACTGCGCCAAGAGCGCCGCCGCCGGTCCATCACCTGGCAGCTCATCGTCCTCGGCCCGCTGGTCATCTTCGCGCTGGCCCTGGCCGGCTACGTCATTTCGATCCAGCGGCCCGGCGTCATCCCGGGCGAGCAAGTCATCGCCAGCGAGAACCCGGCCGTGTTCCCCGACGGGCAGGCGCTCACCCACCAGCACTTGCCGGCCTCGTCCGGCCAGCGCTACGAAGACGCCGCGCCCTGGGGCCTGTCGCCCACGCCAGTCGTCACCGGCAACTACGTCACCAACCTGTATCGCGGCGGCGTGGTGTTCCTGTACCAATGCCCCACCACCTGCCCCGAGCTGGTGGCGCAGTTCACCGACCTGCTGGCCGGGGCCACCCCCGAGAGCACCTACAACACCGTCAAGATTCTGGTCGCGCCGGCCACGGCCGACCAGGGGCTGACGACCCAAATTGTGGCGCTGGCCTGGAACCATCAGCTCGACCTGACGGCGTTCGACAAGGCCACCCTGCTGCGCTGGTACAAGCGCTTCGTCAACCAGGGGCCGGGGAACGCGCCCTAAGGTGGCCGCCCCGCGTACGGGGAGCCGGCCGCCGGCCCCGCGCCGCAACGTCGACTGGGGCTGCCTGGCCCGCCTCGCCCTGCCCCTCCTGGTGGTGTTCGGGCTGCTGTGGGCGCTGGCTTACTTCGTTGCCGGCGTAGACCCGGCCTTTATCAGCGGCCTCATCCGCGAGCGCCTGTCACCGCCGCGCACCACCGCCGATGTGGCCGCGCCGGCCGGCGTGGTGGTCAGCGCCTGGGCCATCGACATCGGCACCCCCACCTCACTCGCCTTCGGGCCAGACGGCCGGCTGTATGTCGCCACCCTCACCGGGCAGGTGGTGGCCATGGCCGATGCTGACGGCGACGGGCAAGTGGGCGCGGACGAGCAGCAGGTGTTCGCGAAGGGGCTGACCGCGCCGCTGGGGCTGGCCTTTTACGGGGCCGATCTGTATGTCGGCCACACCGGCGGCGTGACCCGCCTGCGCGACACAAACGGCGACGGGGCGGCGGATGAGACCACGGCCATCATCACCGGGCTGCCGGCGCTGCGCCACCAGACCGACGGGCTGGCGTTCGGGCCGGATGGCCGGCTGTACATCGGCCAAGGCTC
>JAYUUW010000919.1:0-2962 GCA_043754665.1 Anaerolineales bacterium
GTGGCGGCGTGGACGGTGAGCTTCGCCAGCAGCGCGTCGTAATGCGGATTGACCACGTCGCCGGCCTCGAAGCCAGAGTCGACGCGGACGCCGGGACCGGCGGGCGGCACGAAGACGAGGAGCGGTCCGCTGGACGGGTAAAAGCTGTGGGCCGGGTCTTCGGCGTAAAGGCGGCACTCAAGGGCGTGGCCGCGCGGGGTGAGGTCGGCTTGGGCGAACGGCAGCGGCTCGCCGGCGGCGACGCGCAGTTGCAGGTGCACGAGGTCGAGGCCGGTGACCGCCTCGGTGACGGGGTGCTCGACCTGGAGGCGCGTGTTCATCTCGAGGAAGTAGAAGGCCAGCGTGTCGGGGTCGACGATGAACTCGACCGTGCCGGCGTTCTGGTAACCGGCGGCCTGGGCGGCGGCGACGGCGGCGCGGCCCATCCGTTCGCGCAACGCGGGGTGCGCTTGCAGCAGTGGCGAGGGCGACTCCTCGATCACTTTTTGGTAGCGGCGCTGGACCGAGCACTCGCGCTCGAAGAGGTGCACCACGTGACCGGCGGCATCGCCAAAGACCTGGAACTCAATGTGGCGGGCGCGGGCGACATACTTCTCCAAGAACACGGCGGCCTCGCCAAAGGCGCTGCCGGCCTCGCGGGCGGCGTTGGCGAGGGCCTCGGGCAGGTCGGCGGGCGCGGCGACGATGCGCATGCCGCGCCCACCGCCCCCGCCGGCGGCCTTGACCAGCACCGGGTAGCCAATAACCCGGGCGGCCTCGGCCCAGGCCTCGGGCGCGGGCGACTCGCCGGGGGCGGTCTGGAAGCCGGGGACCACCGGCACGCCGGCGGCCTGCATGAGGGCACGGGCCTCGGTCTTGCTGCCCAGCGCGCGGATGGCGGCGGCGGGCGGGCCGACGAAAATCAGCCCGGCGGCGCGGACGGCCTCAGCGAAGGCGGCGTTTTCGGAGAGGAAGCCGTATCCAGGATGCACGGCGTCCGCACCGGATGTGCGGGCGGCGGCCAGCAGACGGTCGATATTGAGATAGGACTCGGCCGGGGCGGCGGGGCCAAGGCGGACGGCCTGGTCGGCGAGGCGGACATGCAGCGCGCCGGCGTCGGCGTCGGAGTAGACGGCGATGGCGCGTACGCCCAGTTCGCGGCAGGCGCGGATGAGGCGGACGGCGATCTCGCCGCGATTGGCGATAAGGAGAGCGCGGATCGCCGGCATGGGTTCAGCGGGGGCTACATCCGAAAGACGCCATAGCGGGTGGCCTCGGGCGGAGCGTTGTGGGTGGCGGCGAGGGCCAGCGCCAGCACGCGGCGCGTCTCGGCCGGGTCGAGAATGCCGTCGTCCCACAGGCGAGCGGTGGAGTAGTACGGGCTGCCCTCTTCTTCGTACTTGTCGAGGATGGGCTGCATAAAGGCCTGCGCCTCGGCGGCGGAGAGCGCGGGTTTGTTGTCGCGGACCAGTTGGTCCTGCTTGACCGTCAGCAGCACGTTGGCGGCCTGTTCCGCGCCCATCACGCTGATGCGGGCGTTGGGCCACATCCACAAGAAGCGCGGCTGGTAGGCGCGCCCGGCCATGCCATAGTTGCCCGCGCCGAAGCTGCCGCCGATGATGACGGTGAGCTTGGGCACGCGTGCGTTGGCCACGGCGTGGACCATCTTGGCGCCGTCTTTGGCGATGCCGCCGGCCTCGTACGCCTGGCCCACCATGAAGCCGGTGATGTTTTGCAGGAACAGCAGCGGGATGCTGCGCGCCGCGCACAGCTCGATGAAGTGCGTGCCTTTGAGGGCGCTCTCGCTGAACAGCACGCCGTTGTTGGCGATAATGCCGACCGGGTAGCCGGCCAGCCGCGCGAAGCCGGTGACCAGCGTGACGCCATAGTTGGCCTTGAACTCGCGGAACCGGCTGCCATCCACCAGGCGGGCGATGACCTCGCGCACGTCGTAGGCCTCACGGAAGCTGCGCGGGAGCACAGCATACAGCTCTTGGGCGGCGTAGGCCGGTTCTTCGGCCGGGGCCAAATCGAGCGGCGGCAGCGGCGGCCGGTTGAGGCCGGCCACGATGCTGCGCAGGATTTCGAGCGCGTGGTCGTCGTCCTCGGCCAAGTGGTCAGCCACCCCGGATTGGTGGGTGTGGACATAAGCCCCGCCCAGATCTTCGGCGGTCACTTCCTCACCGGTGGCGGCCTTAACGAGCGGCGGGCCGGCCAAAAAGATCGTGCCGGTGCCTTTGACGATGATGGTCTCATCGCTCATGGCCGGCACATACGCGCCGCCGGCTGTGCAACTCCCCATGACGGCGGCCAGCTGCGGAATGCCCTGGGCGCTGAGGCGGGCCTGGTTGTAGAAGATGCGGCCGAAGTGGTCGCGGTCGGGGAAGACCTCAGCTTGCAGCGGCAGGAACGCGCCGCCCGAGTCGACCAGGTAGAGGCAGGGCAGGTGATTCTCCTCGGCCACCTCTTGGGCGCGCAGGTGCTTCTTGACGGTCAGCGGGTAGTAGCTGCCGCCCTTCACGGTCGCGTCGTTGGCAATGATGAGGCACTCGCGCCCGCTCACCCGCCCAATGCCGGTGACCAGGCCCGCACCGGGGGCGTCGCCGTTGTACAGGCCATCGGCGGCCAGGGGGCTGAGTTCTAGGAAGGGCGTGCCGGGGTCGAGCAGCCTGTCCAGCCGGTCGCGCACAAAAAGCTTGCCTTGGGCACGCTGGCGCTGCTGGTAGCGCTCACCGCCGCCCTGCCGCGCCACCGCCAGCCGTTGGCGCAGTTCGGCGGCCAGCGCGCGATGGTAGGCGGCGTTCTCTAGCGCGCGGGGGGCGCGCACGTCCACCTGCGTCTCGATTACATCCATGCGCGGGCGGGCAGCGGGGCCATCAACCAGCAACGGCGCGTCATAGTCAAAGTATAGCGCAATGAGGTAAACTGGGCGGATGCCAAAGACGCTTTCGAAAAACGACCCGAGCTTAATGGCCTCGGTGGC
>JAYUUW010000920.1:0-2144 GCA_043754665.1 Anaerolineales bacterium
TGGAGGTCCTCCAGGAGATTAACAACTTGCGCCTGTATAGATACATCCAGCGCGGAAATAGGTTCATCGCACACGATAAACGACGGGCTGAGGGCCAACGCGCGGGCAATGCCGATGCGCTGGCGCTGGCCGCCGGAGAATTCGTGCGGAAAACGCTTAGAATACTGCGGGTTCAGACCCACAATTTTCAGTAGGTTTTGCACCTGATCGTCGCGCTCTTTGCCGGTGGAGATGCCGTGCACCTCCAGCGGCTCGCCCACGATCTCGGCCACGGTCTGGCGCGGGTTGAGCGAGGCGTAGGGGTCTTGAAAGATCATCTGCATCCGGCGGCGCTTGCGGCGCAGCTCTTCGCCGCGCAGGGCCGTCAGGTCTTCGCCTTCAAAGAACACCCGCCCGGCGGTGGGCCGAAACAACTGCAAAATCACGCGGCCGGTGGTCGACTTGCCGCAGCCGCTCTCGCCCACCAGGCCCAGGGTTTCGCCCTTGCGCACTTCAAACGACACGCCGTCCACGGCCTTCACCGCGCCCACCTGGCGCTGGAGCACGCCGCGCCGAATGGGGAAGTGCACCTTCAGGTTCTCGACGCGCAGCAGCGGGGGCGTTTCAGCCGCGCTCTGCGCGGCTTCCAGGTTAGCGCTCATAACGCGGCTTTCCTTCATCAATATTCCACCAGCAGGCGGCGTCGTGGCCGGGGCTGATCGGCAGCAGCGGTGGGTTTTCAGCACATTGGTCGAACACGTAGGGGCAGCGGGCGGCGAACGGGCAGCCGCTGGGGGGCTTGAGCATATCCGGCGGCAGGCCGTCGATGCTGACCAGCCGGGTTTCCATCGAGTCGTCTACGCGCGGCAGTGAGCCGAGCAGCCCGCGGGTGTAGGGGTGCTGCGGGTTAGCATACAGATCTTTGACCAGCGAGCGCTCCACGATGAACCCGGCGTACATCACCAGCACTTTTTGGGCGATGCCAGCCACGATGCCCAGGTCGTGCGTGATCCAGATAATGGCCATGCCCAGTTCCTGGCGCAGCCGCTTCACCAATTCAACAATCTGCGCCTGAATGGTCACATCGAGCGCGGTGGTCGGCTCGTCGGCGATGAGCACCTGCGGGGTGCAGGCCAGGGCCATGGCAATCATCACGCGCTGGCGCATGCCGCCCGAGAATTGGTGTGGGTAGTCGTCCAGCCGGCCTTCGGCGCTGGGGATGCCCACCATGCGCAGCAGCTCCACGGCGCGCTCCTTGGCCTGGGCTTTATTCATGGCCAGGTGCAGCAGCATCGGCTCCATCAGTTGCTTGCCGATGGTCAGCACCGGGTTGAGCGAGGTCATCGGGTCTTGAAAAATCATCGCGATCTGCGCGCCGCGCACATGGCGAATTTCTTCATTGCTCAGTTTCAGCAAATCTTTGCCCAGAAAGAAAGCCTCGCCCTTTTCCACCTTGCCGGGCGGGGTCGGGATCAGCTTCATCAGGGTCAACATGGTCACGCTTTTGCCCGAGCCGCTCTCGCCCACAATGGCGAGGGTTTCGCCTTCGTCGACGCTGAAGCTGATGCCGTTAACGGCATGCACCACCCCTTCCGGGGTGTAAAAGCGCGTGACGAGGTCTTTCACCTCCAGCACGGTTGGCATCTAAGTTGGGCCTCCTCAAAGCAGCACGCCTGGCAGCGCGTTGGCCGGGAACTTACACAGTCTCCCAGGGCCGAGAAGATAATTTTGGCCACTGTACACCCGACTGGGAGGGCATGACAAGTAACAAATGTCAGTGCTGAATGTGACTGGGCGGTGGCGCTGGCGGGCACCGGCGCAACTTCCCCGCCGTCGTCGTCTGACACGCCCCGCACCGTGCTGATTGGTTCATCCCCCCGGCGGCGGCGCGGCCCCCTCTGCGACTCTAACCGATAACTGCCTGTTATTGCAAATGGTTAGGGCAGGTTGGTGAGGCCCAGGCTTTCGATATTCCACAGGCCGGAGGCGGCCGAGGCCTCCAGTTGGTAGCCGCTGACGCCCAGCGCCGCCGGCCCGACCTTGGGCCGGAAGAACAACGGCAGCGACGGCAGGTCGGCGGCGAACAGGCGCTGCGCCTCCAGTTGGCGGTCGCGGCGCGTGGGCGCGTCGAGGGCGACCAGCGCGGCCTGGCAGGCGGCGTCGAA
>JAYUUW010000921.1:0-2012 GCA_043754665.1 Anaerolineales bacterium
TGGGCCTTAGGGCAGGTGACTCAAGATGTGGAAACCGCGACCCTCAAGCCCGACGCGCCGCCCGGCGTTTACACCGCGGCGGTGGGCCTCTGGGACCGGGCCACCGGCCACCGCAGCCTGCTCGTAGATGAGGCGGGGCAACCGACCACCGCCGACAAGTTCACGCTGACGACCACCTTCATCGTCCAGCCCTGAACCGCGGGCTTTAGGGGCTGGTGAGTGTGAGCAGGGTTTGGTCGCCGGTGCTCGGCAGCCATTGACCCGGACCGGCGGCCAGGTCAAACATGTTCACGCGCAGGGCATACGCCCCGGCCGCCAGGTCGGCCGGCAAATAGAGGATGGACTTCGCCACAATCACCTGTCCCGGCTCCCACAGCCAGGCCGGATACAGCCCGCGGCAAGGATCAGCCTGGTCCGAGGCCAGCACCGCCTCGGGCTGCGCGGCGTTGACCAGGCTTAGCTGAAACCACTGCTCAGTCGGGGCCGCGCTCTTTGTTTCAAAAAACAACTCGATTTCGACCTCCCCCCCCGCGGCCAGGCCGCCCGACAGCAGCCGGTAGCCCGCCAGAGCCGCGGGGCCCCAGTCCACGCGGTGGGCCACCTCCGGCGCGGGCGGCGCACCGCCACCGGCCGGCAGCGCATACGCGCTGTTGTACGGCCGCGGCCCGCCGGCCCGCGCAAAGTCCACCAGGCTGGCCCACGGGAAGATGGCGCGCAGCGCCTCGGGCGCGTAGCGCAGGTTGGCGGGCAGGAAGGCAAACGCGTAGCCCTCCGCCGCGCCGGCAGGCGGATAGACCAGGCAGCCGGTGTCATGATAGTCCTCGGCGAACGCCTGGCCCAGCGCCGCCGCCGCCTGCACCGGCGCTTGTTCGGGCGGCACGTAGTAGGCAAAGATCGGATCAGGCATCCAGATATTGTCCAGCACGCGCCCGGCGGCCGCCGTCAGGCCATAGCCGGCCGGCGCGGGCGGCCCCTCCGGCTGGGTCCAATCGGTGTTCTCGCACAACGGCACCTGCGTGGCCAGATCACTGGCGCGCTGGGCCACGATGACCTTGCTGATCGGCGCCGCCAGGTTAGTCTGAAAGCAGTCGAGATAGCCCGCCGGCGGGACGCGGTCGTGGGCCATCAGGCGCGGCGCCGCCGGGTCGAGCGGGGTGCGGGCGATCACCAGATCGTTCAGCCCATGTGCGTCAAGAATGGCGACCGTGGGCAGCACCCAGCCGATCACGCCCACGGCGCCCTCACTCCGCACCGCCTGTGCCTCCGGCCGCAAGAGCAGCCCCACCGCGCGCGGCGGCAGGCTCGCCTGTTGGGAGGCGCTAAACACCCGATGTTCCTGGTAGCGGACGCCGACCGCCCGCTCGATGAGCCACGCTTGCAGGTCGTCAAACACGCCCACATAGCCGCGCAGGGGGGCGGGAAAGTACGGCGCGACCGGGAGCCGCAGGGCCCAGGTTTCCAGGCGCGTGGTGTACGCCTGGCTGACGACCCAATGCGTCCACGGGATGGGCAGGCTGGCCGCCAGGCTGAGGCTCACCAGGCCCAGCGCCACGGCTGGGCGCGCTGGCAGCCGGTTGAGCATCCAGACCAACGCGACCCACAGCAGCGGCACCAGTTGGCTGTAGACGCGGTACTCAAAGTGGTCGCCGCCGATGATGACGGTGTAGTAGGCGAAGTGCGCGGCCACCGTGAGCACCGCGATCACATTCGGGCGCAGCAGCGCGCGCGCCGCGGCCGGCCGGGTCGCCGGGTCGCCCTGCCACCAGCGCCGCAGGGCCACCCCGGCCAACACCACTGCCACGGCCAGCCAGAACCAGAGCGAGTATTCGATAGCAAAGGACAGCAGGTAGCGCCCGCCGCTCTCCGGCCACGGGCCGGTCTGCTTGGCGACGTACGTGTTGGGCAGCCATGCGCCATAGGTCAGCCGCCGCCACAGCAGATGCGCGCCGGCCAGCCCCAACGGCGCCAGGGCCGCCAACCGGCCCCACTGCCACGGGCGCCCCCCGGCCTCC
>JAYUUW010000922.1:0-1773 GCA_043754665.1 Anaerolineales bacterium
GTCGCCCATCTCGGCGTCGGCCTCGGCAAACGCGCCTTCGATGGCCCCGCCCACCGCATACAGCACCGCTCGCCCCGCCGCGTTCATCGGCCCGCGCCCGCCGGACGCCAGATAGGTAATAAAGGCGTCGGTCAGGTCATTGACATACCCAGCCCGCAGCACATCGTAGTCTTCGGGCCTGCTGGCTTTGAATTCAGCGCCCAGCATTTCAGCCACAATCGCCGCCACCGGCGCGGCCAGATCAGCCACTAAGCTACGCTCCCGGCCAGCGCCAGGGCGTTGTACGCTTCCAGCGCCGCCACCGCCCGCTCCTGCAAGGACTGGGCTACTGCCCCCTTTAGGGTCGCCGCCTTCGGCCAGTGGTGGGTATGGATGGCGCGCACCATGTTGCGGCTGCTAGCCGCCGCTAGCTCCGCGTCAAACGGTGCGCCCACGGTCGCCGGACTGCCGGCCTTGAATTGATCCAGCGATGACGCCAGCCAGGACTTAGCCTGCTCAATTGGATCCGTCGGCGGCTCTGCGGCGGGGCTGCCGGTGGATGCCGCCACAATGGGCGCAGCCGTAGTTGGCGCGCTGCCGGCCACCACCGGCGCAGGCGGGGGCTCCGGCTCTTTCCAGTCGCCCAGGTCACCGGGCAACTCGTCGTACTCGATGATGCCGCGCCCCTCGTTGACGCTCAGCAGCGCTTTGCCGCCGGCCAGCGCCATCACGCCTTCGGCCTGGTCAAGCTGGATCGCCTGCATGACTTCCAACTCATCGGGCTTGAAGCGCAGCGTCAGGCCCAGGCGCTGGAAGAGCTGCGTGTTCAGCACTGGCTCCAGCATCTCGGCCTCGGGGATGATGGTGTTGATGTAGAACCCGGCCATCTCGCTTTGGGCCGTGGCATAGTTGGCGCTCTTGCCGTCCAGCACCGTGGGCGGCACGCCAATAGCGACGGCCACGTTATCGCGCTCGGTGGCCGTCAGCTCCGGCGCTTGGATGTCTTTCATCTCCGAGCCCAGGGTTTCAAACTCGGTGCCTTTGTCGATTACCAGGAACTTGAAGGCGTTGCGGAAGCCGCTGGCGAACTTGGTGAAAAAGCCTTCGACCTTCAAGCGCTCATCTGGGTCGACCGAGGCCGGCACGCGCACGGCCGTGATCGGCACGCCGCCCGAGCCCATGTAGCGGTTCGCCATCTCTTGGATCGCGTAGAGCAGGCCAGCGGCTTTCAAGGCCGCTTCGCCGTCACTGGGGCCAGGCTCCAACTCGCTCTCGTCGTTGGGCTCCCAGACCCACACCACGCGATTGGCCGGGAACTCGCCGCCACCGCCAATCATGCTGATGTGAAAGCCGCTGATGGCCGCCTTCTGATAATCCCAAATCGGGGTGACGCTGTTCGTGGGGATGAAGCGCGGCGTCAGGTTGAGCCCGAAGTGGTTGCTTTCCAGCAGATGATAGGCCGCCCCATACTTGACGATGTTCATTTCAACGCGATACAGCAATGACCGCGTCCACAGCATGGCTGCCTGGTACTCGGGCTGCTCGCTCACGTCGTCGCCGGCTTTGTTCTCCAGCGCCAGCGGGAAGCGCCCAACGGCCCCAGCTCGCAGCTTGCAGGCCCGCTTGAACCACGGCACGTATTTGTAGGCCAGGGCAATGGTCGTCTGCGCCGTGTCCAGGCCGCGCGTGAGCGCCGGCGGCAAGTTCAGGTTCTTGGCTTCGACCGCGCCGCTGAACTCGTTGCGGGCAAAGGTGACCAGGGGGGTAGCGTTCAATGGTTACTCCGAACCTAAC
>JAYUUW010000923.1:0-4733 GCA_043754665.1 Anaerolineales bacterium
GCCGTGAGGTTGGCAGGCGTTTTGTACTGCTGGCCTTGCAGGTAGGTCTGGTCGGTCACGCGTGACATGGCGCATTACCTCGGTGGCAGCACGCGGCCCAGAAACGCTAACACGGCGTTGTTGAACTGCTCCGGCCGCTGGAGCGGCGCGAAATGGCTAACGCCGGGCAACTCGACGAACTCCGCCCCCGGTATGCTGGCGGCGAGATACTCGGCGTGTTCGCGCCGGATGAACTCATCGTGCTCGGAATGCACAATCGTGACCGGCACGTTGATCTGCGCCAAATCGGCGGCGGTGTAGTTCGGCTCGGTGCGCTGCATGAGGCCGACGGCGTCGGAGAAGGCGTCGAACTGGTCGGGCGTGGCCGAGAGCGCGGCGTAGTCCAATTTATGCCGGGTCAGGCAGCGGCCGATGACCGGCGTGAACACAAATTCCTTCGCGCCGCTGGGGTCCATGTTGCAGCCGAAGAAGAACACGCCGGCCACGCGCTGCGGCGCCTGCTGGCCGACCATGAAGGCGATGACGGCGCCGTCGCTCCAGCCCACCAGCGCGGCGCGGTCGAGGTGCAGGGCGTCCATGACGGCCAGCACATCGCCGGCCATCAACTCGTACTTGTAGGGGCGCGCGTCGCGGGTGCTGCGGCCGTGGCCCCGGCTGTCGATGACGACGGCCCGATAGCCCTGCCCCACCAGCGCGGGGATTTGATAGCCCCAATTGCCGCTGTGGCCCAGGCCGCCGTGCAGCAGGATGACGGTTGGGCCGGCCCCATAGGCGGCGTACCAAATGCGCGCGCCGTCGTGGTCCACGTAGCCCGGCGCGGGCGTGGCCGGCAGCGGCAGCGCGCCTGCGGCGGCAAAGCGGGCCAGGTCGTCGTCGTGTGGGTCCATGGTGAGCTCCTAGTGGGATAACGCGCTACGCAGCGAATACCAAAGTTCTTAAGGGTGACACTTCGCGCCTCACCCGCGCCAAGGCAGCGTATTGACGGGCACTGGAGGCGGGTTCAGACCAACAAAGAAAAACATTGTCATTTCGAACCGGCCTCAGGCCGCATGACCTCCCGTTCCCCCGGTGCCGGTGAGAAATCTCACCTTGTAATCACAGTGACCAACCACCATGTCGGGCCGCCACAGCGATAAGCGTTCGATCAAGGCTGATACAACGTGAGATTCCTCACCGGCGCTGAGATGGTAGGGCCAAGGCCCTGAGGCCGGGTTCGGAATGACAAGGAGATCAGGGATGTTTTGGTCAGCGTCTCCAATAGGACATGCGGCCCGACGTTCCTCAGCGTGAGACGCTGCGCGTCACCGGCGCTGAGGGAATGGTTGGGCCAACACCCTGAGGCCGGGTTCGGAATGACAAGGATACCAAGGACAGTGCATCAAGGATGTTTTGGTCAGCGGCCATGGTGTGATAGGCGCATCCGAAGTTCTTCAGGGTGAGATTCCTCACCCGCTTGGAGGCCATGAAAGGGCCGGCGGCCTGAGGCGGGGTTCGGAATGACAAGGAGAGCAAGGACAATGCATCAAGGAAGTTTTGGTCAGTGTCCGCGATATAGCACGCGGCGGTAGCGCCCAGGCTAGCGCCCAATGAGGCGGGCGGCGAGGCGCTGGGTGAGCGTTTTGGTGTCGGTGGCCTCGAGGCCGACGGGGCCGACGCAGGCCGGGCAGCCGTCGCGGCAAGCGCAGTCGCGGACGAGGTCGTGCGCGCCGGCCAGCAGGTCGAGGTGCAGCTCGTACAGGCGCTCGGCAAAGCCCAGCCCCTCCGGCACGCGGTCGTAGAGCGTGATGGTGGGGGCCTTGGTCTCGCGGGCGCGGTTCTCGCTCAGCACGCCCAGGTCGCGCGGGTCGCACATGAGGAAGAGCGGCGCGAGGTTGCCCAGCGCGTAGGCCAGCCCGCCCAGCGCCGTCTGCGTGCCGCGCCCGGCCTCGGCCCGCGTGTGGCAGGCGCGGCACAGCGTCTGCAAGTTCTCCGGCGCGTTTGCCAGGCGGTAGTTCTCGTTCAGCCCCGGAATGTAGCCAAAGGTGCGGAACGGGACGACGTGATGCACATCGTGCTGGCGGCGGCCCCCAGGCGACTCGCTGGCCGACTCGGCGGTGCCGCACTGCACACAGCGGAACCGGTCGCGGGCGCGGGCGGCGTTGCGCTGAATCTCCCAGTTGGGGCCATAGTTGTTGGGGCCGACCAAAATGCCGTCCTCGGCCAGGGCGCGCACGGCGGCGGGCGGCAGCCACAGCCAGTAGCCGGTGGTCTGAAACTGGCGCGCCGGCAGCGTGATCTCGCCGTAGCCCAGCGTTTCGTGCGTGTAGCGCCGGATGAGCCGGTACGAGGCGGCCTGCGCGGTGACCATGAGCTCGCCCCAGGCGCGGGAGTGCGCGAGCGCCGACCCCGCGCTGGGCGCGGCGGTGGGGCTGGACGCGGCGGCGGGCGGCGGCGGGAGCACATCGAGCGGCGCGTCCCAGTCAGCAAACGCGGAGGCGTCATCGTCCACCGCGCCCACCAGCCCGTCTGGGTCGGGATCAGCGGCCAGGTCGTCGGCGGGGGAGATGTCCTCCGCCCCGTCAGCGGGCTCAGTCTCCGCTTCGTGCGCGTCGTAGACCGTGACGATCTCCAGGTCGATGGCCTCGGCGGCCTGCGTGAAGTAATCGACCTCCTCGGCGTGGACGTGGGCCAAGCCTTCCTCCCAATCCAACTGATCGACCACGTAGCTGCGGCCCTCGTGCAGGTAGACCGCGCCGGTGTGCACGCGCACGGGCGCGGTGCCGCGATCGACCTCGCCAATGACGGTCGGCGGCGCGTCACCGCCGCCGGCCTGAATGACGATCTGGTCGGCCCCGGCCGTGCGCAGCGAGATGCCGGCGGCCGGGTACTCGCCCGCCACCCAGCGATATTCGCCGTTGCTCTCGTGCAGGGTGCCTTCCTCGGCCAGCGCTTGCAGCACCTCGCCCACATCGCCGAACGCGCCGAAGCCCTCGCCCGTGACGAACGGCAGTTCGAACGTGGCGCAGCGCAGATGGTCGACCAGCAGCGCCAGGTTGTCGGGGTTGATGAGCGCGTGCTCGGGCGAGCTTTCAAAGATGTAGCGCGGGTGCGCCGCCAAATACTGGTCGAGCGGCGCGGCGGAGGCCACCAGCACCACGGCGCTGCTCTCGGCGCGGCGGCCGGCGCGCCCGGCCTGCTGCCCCAGCGAGGCAATGGTGCCCGGATACCCGGCGATGATGACCGCGCCCAACTGGCCGATATCCACGCCCAGCTCCAGCGCGTTGGTGGCCACCACGCCGCGCACGCTGCCATCGCGCAGGCCGCGCTCGATGGCGCGCCGCTCCAGCGGCAAATAGCCGCCGCGATAGCCGCGCACGGCTTGCGGGTCGCGCCCGGCCTGCTGGGCCTCATCGCGCACATACATTAGCAGCACTTCGGTGGCGTTGCGCGTGCGGGCAAAGACGGCGGTCTGCACCTCGTCCGCCAGGAACTCGCCGGCCAGCTTTTGCGCTTCGAGCAGATATGAGCGCCGCAGCCCAAGGGCGGGGTCGGTGATGGGCGGGTTGTAGACCAGGAACGACTTCTCGGCGCGGGGCGAGCCATCGGCCGCGGCCGGCACGAGCGTGGCCGGCGCGCCGATGAGCTTTTCGACCAGCGCCTGCGGGTTGGCGATGGTGGCCGAGGCGCAGATGAACTGCGGCGCGGAGCCATAGAAGGCGCAGATGCGCCGCAGCCGCCGCAGCACGTTGGCCATGTGTGAGCCGAACACGCCGCGGTAGGTGTGCACCTCGTCGAGCACCACGTATTGCAGGTTGGCGAAGAAGTCGGCCCAGCGCGGGTGGTGGGGCAGAATGCCGGTGTGCAGCATATCCGGGTTGGAGATGACGACCCCGCCCTGCTTGCGGATGGCGGCGCGCTGGCCGGCGGGCGTGTCGCCGTCGTAGGTGCGCACGGCCAGCGGCAGCGGCCCGCCATCCGTAGCGGCCAGCGCGGCCATGAACTGCGCCAGCTCGTTGGCCTGGTCCTGCGCGAGGGCCTTGGTCGGAAAGAGATACAGCGCCCGCGCGGTGGGCTCGGCCAGCAGGGTGTGCAGCACCGGCAGGTTGTAGCACAGGGTCTTGCCGGAGGCGGTGCCGGTGACCACGACAACGTTCTCGCCGCGCAGGGCGGCCTGCACCGCCTGCGACTGGTGGGTGTAGAGCGTGTCGATGCCGCGCCCGGCGGCGGTGGCGGCCAGGCGCGGGTCAAGCCCCTCCGGCCACGGGCCGTAGCGGGCGGGCCGCGCCGGGAACCGCTCCCAGGCGACGATGTTCTTCATGTAGTGCGGGTTGAGGCGGATGCGGTCGAGGGTGTCCATGACGGAGGCTATGGTACCAGGAAGCAGGGAAAGGCATTGGCCACGAATTTCACGAATTACACGAATTGGGTATGTGAGAGTACGGGGCCAGCGCCAGAGTCGCGAAGGGTGTCACGGGTGTCATCGCCGTCACCGGCCGCGAGGCGCGCATGGACTGAGCGGGATTCATGCTACACTTGTACAGAATAAATGTTCTGTTGGCAAGAGGCAAAATCGGCCTCAGCGGTCAGAGGCGGCGGGGAGTGGTATGGTTTGAAGGCAACCGGGTGGCGGTCAAGACAGCCAACCGCTGGTAACTACTGGTAAGGATGAGGAGACACTATGGCGAAGAAAACCAAAGCGAAGACCTTTGACGTGCCCGCCGTCGCGGCGATTGAGATCAACGCCCCGCCCAGCC
>JAYUUW010000924.1:0-8104 GCA_043754665.1 Anaerolineales bacterium
CCTGCGCGCCCTCGGCCAGCAAGGCGCGCAGCGAGCGCGCCGGGCCGGGCAGAAAGTAAGTCTCGCCTGTCGCGCCTTGGACCGCCGCCAGCCGCAAGCCCGCCGCCGCATCGGCCGCGTGGGTGAAGTTGTTGGCCGCCTCGCCGCCGAGGGCAATCGGCAGCCGCCCCAGCGCCCAGCGCCGCAGCAGCCGCCCCAGCGGGCCGGCATCGCCGGGGCCGTAGAGCCAGCCAGGGCAGACGATGGTCAGCGGCAGGCCCTGCTGCTGCAGCGGCAGCGCGACCTCGGCGTGGGCGCGGTATTTGCTCAGCGCGTAGGCGGAGGTGTGGAGCAGTGCGGCCGGCAGCGGGGTGTTCTCAGCCACCGGCCGGCCGAGGGTGTCGCCATAGACGGCGAGCGTGGAGACGTAGACCAGGCGCGGCACGCCCAGCTCGCCGGCCAGCGTGAGCAGGGCGCGGGTGGCCTCGATGTTGGTGCGCTCCAGGCGGGGGTAGTCTTTGGGCGGCAGCCCCACGCGGTGCAGCGCGGCCAGGTGGTAGACCACGTCTGCGCCGCGCAGGCCGGCCCGCAGCGTGGCGGGGCGGGTGAGGTCGCCGGCCAGCGTGCGCACGGCGGGCGGCAGCGTGCGCGCCCGGTCGACCGTGCGCACGAGCGAGGTCACCTCATCGCCCTGCGCCAGCAGCGCGTCGATCAGGTGGCGGCCCAGAAAGCCCGTGCCCCCGGTGACAAAGACTCTCATGGCTTAGGGTCGCGGCCGGGCGGGCACCAAAGTTCAGGCGGCGCGGCGAGCGAGGGCATGGCGGCCATTGACATACGGCCGGGTTGCTCAGAAACTAGACCGGGGCGGGTAGTTCCGTCTAAGCGTGCTCTAGCCAATGGCCGAGATTCCTCACCGGCCCAAGTGCCGCGGGATGCCCGACGACCTGAGGCCGGGTTCGGAATGACAAATCCAACGAGAGGGTGACCGCAGAGGGCCGGTTGAGCGAGGGCGGTCTGGGGCGCGGGCGTCATCGCACCATGATCTCAGACCCGGCCGGGCCTTTGACAATGTCGATGCGGGCCGGGAAGGCGTCTTTCAGCTCGTCGATGTGCGTGACCACCAGGATGCGCTCAAAATCGTTGGAGGCGGCGTTGATGGCCTCGACCACGCGCTCGCGCCCGGCCGCGTCGAGCACGCCGAAGCCCTCATCCACAATCAGCGTTTGCAGTTGGGTGCCGGCCCGGCGCGCCAGCAGTTGGCTGAGCGCCACGCGGATGGCGAAGTTCACGCGGAACTGCTCGCCGCCGCTGAAGTTCTCGTAGGCGCGCGTGCCGAGCTCGTCGCCGATCTGAATGTCGAGCGTCTCGCGCACGTCGCCGGCCTGCGTTTCCTTTTGGGTGTTGAAGCGCACATGCATCCGGCCGCCGGTCATGCGCGCCAGCAGCGTGTTGGCCGAGGCCTCAATCTCCGGCACGGCGGCTTCGATCATCAGCGCCGGCACGCCGCGCTTTCCGAAGGCCTCGCGCAATTCCTCAAACACGCCGCGCTCGTCGGCCAGCGTTTGGCGCTCGGCCCGGCGGGTGTCGCGCTGCTTGGCCTGGCCCTCCAGCGCGGCCAGCTTCTGCTGGGTGGCCCCCAGCCGGGCCTTGGTCAGCGTGTCCTCGGTGCGCAGGTGGTCGAGGGCGCGCTGCCGTGTCTCCGAGTCTTGCAGCACGCGCTTGTGCTGGTCGGCTTCGCGGTTGAGCAGGCCGCGCTGGGCCTGGTCGGTCTCCAGGCGGGCTTGCCAGGTGGCGCGGCGCTCGGCCAGGGCGGTCACGCGCGCGCGGGCCTCGTCGGCGGTGGTCAGTGCGGCGTTCAGCTCGGCCACGCGCTTGAGCACCACCGGCTTGCTGCGCAGGTTGAGCGCCGTCTGCTGGAGCAGCTTGTCGTAGGCGGTTTGGTCGTCGCCCAGCTTCTTGAGCAGCGTTTGGTTCTCGCGGTACTGGCTGCGGCGGGCGTCCACCTCGCCGCCCAGCGCCTCGGCCAGCGCGGCCGGGTCGGCCAGCGGCTGGCCGCAGGTGGGGCAGACCGGCGTGGTGGCGGCTTGCAGCGTCTCCAGCCGCTTCTTGAGGGCGTCGGCCTCGGCGCGGGCGGCCTCGTTCTGGCCGCGCAGCCCGGCCGCCTGTTCTACCACCAGGGCGCGGGCGAGGTTCACCTGCTCACGCTGGGCCTCCTGCTCCTCCAGGCTGGTCAACGTCTCCTGGTTCAAGCCCAACTCGCGCTGGATGGCGCTCTTGTCGGCCTTGAGCGTGGCCTCGCGCAGGTCGGCGTCGAGCAGGCTCAGTTCTTTCTCGGTCTCTTTGATGCGCCGCGCCAGGTCGTTGATCTGGCGGTCGAGCGCGGCCATGGCCTGGCGGGCGGTATCGATCTGCGCCCAGCCGGCCTCGGCCGCCCGCAGCCGCTCGCCCACGGCAATCACCTTGGCCTGGGCGTCGCGCAGCTCGGCTTCGTATTCGGGGCGGCGGGCCAGTTCGGCCTCAATCTCCTGCAAAATCGCGTCCAGCGCCGCCATGCGAAAGTCAATGGCCTTGATCTTCTCTTTGGCGCGGTCTTCGTAGACCTCCCACTCCTGCAAGCCGAGGATGTCGGCCAGCACCTGCTTGCGCTCGGTCGGGCGCTTGCCGGTGAACTCATCGGCCTGGCCCTGCACCAGGTAGGCGGAGTTGACGAAGGTTTCGTGTGTCAGCCGCAAGACCTGGATGATGCGCTCCTGGGTCTTGGGGATGGTGGCGTCGCTCATGCTGACGAACTGGCCGGCGGCGTTGAGGATTTGCAGGTCGAGCAGGCTGCCCGCGCCCTTGCCCACCTTGCGCCCGCGGATCACCCGATAGGTCTGGTTGCGCAGGGCGAAGGTGAACTCCACGCGCATGTCGGTCTGGCCCTGGTGCACTAGCTCGTTGTCGGTCTTGGCGCGGGCCTTGCCCCACAGCACCCAGGTGATGGCGTCGAGCAGCGACGACTTGCCCGCGCCGTTCTCGCCGCACAGCACCGCCACGTGGATGCCGGTGAAGTCGAGCGGGGCCGGCGAGCGATAAGCCAGGAAGTTGGTGATTTCCAGCCGCAGCGGGATCATGACAGGTCCCCTTTGAGCAGGTCGGCGGCGGCGGCCACCAGGCGGGCAGTGCGCTCGGGCGGGCGCTGGCGGGCCTCAAAGTAGCGCTCCACCCACTCCAGCGGCGTGAGCGACTCGGCATTGACGCCCAGCCCCATCAGGCGCGTGGTGCGCTCCACCTCCACGCTGATCGTGGCGGCGCTGGCGGTCTCGGCCAAGGCGGTCTCGATCTCGCGGCGGCGCAGGGCGGCCTCTTGCCCCTCGCCCAGCGCGATCTGCACCCGCACAATCGCGCCTTCAATGGAGCGCGCGGCGATGGCTGCGAGCACCAGCCCGGTGGGGTCGTCGGCCTCGCGCGCATCCACATGGATGGTGCGGAACGGGCGGGCGTGGACTTCCACAAACTCCCAGGTGGTGGCGCCGCGCTCCAGGTTGAGCCAGCAGAAGCCCTTGGCCTCCGCTTCCTCGCCGAAGTCGATGCGCTCCAGCGAGCCGGAGTAGACGATGGGTGGCAGCCGCGTGGCCTCGGGGAAGTCGTCGGGCACGTTTTGTAGGCGCGTGGGCGTAAGGTTCTGGTGCTTGTGAATGTGGCCCAGGGCCACGTAGTCCCAGGCGGGGTCGGCCAGCGCCGACTTTTGCACGACCAGGTCGCGGCCGAGCATGACGCTGCGCTCGGAGCCGAACGTGGCGCCGCCGACCGAGAAGTGGCCGACCAGCAGGCGCGGCATGGCCTGCGTGGCGGCTTCGGCGGCCAGGTCGCCCAGGAAGCCGGTGACGTAGCTCTCCACCGCCCGGTCAAGCTCCTCGACCGACGCGCCGCGATGCTCCTCCTGGTTGAGCAGCCGGTTGCGCACCGGGAACGGCACCCAGCCCAAGAACACCGGGCCGCGCTTGGTCTCGATGACCCGCGAGCCGGGGCTGCGCCCGACGATGATGTTGGGCACCTCCAGCGTGCGGAAGATATCGATGGAGGTGGCGCGGGCGGCGATGCCGGGGATGTCGTGGTTGCCCACCAGCATGAACACCGGGGCCAGGTCGGCCAACTGCTTGAGGCGGCGGGCGAACTCGCGCTGCTGGGTGGGGTCGGGGTCGCGGGTCTTGAAGGCGTCGCCGGCGAAGACGATCAGGTCGGCGTCGTGGCCGGCGGCGTAGGCCACGATCTCATCCAGCCGCTCAATGAAGTCGCGGATGCGGGTGGAGATGCCGGTCTGGGCGTCGAGCTTGCCGTAGTTTTCCATGCCGATGTGGAGGTCGGCAAAGTGCAGGACACGAATAGGAGTCATAGGGAGTTAACCAGTAGGCAGCGCGTGGATCCGTCGCCAGAAAAAGCATTGGCCACGAATCGCTTCGCGCGAATTTCACGAATGGGGGTTGGGGAGAACACGGTAGGTTTTTCAGTCGGCGTCAGGTGGTTGTTGGGAATAATCGCATGGTTGGGTGGAATTGGGAAGGCGCTTCCAGACACGAGGCGTATTTCAGGCTGGGGGCGAAAAGCGCATCGCCCGCCAATGGGCAGCGGATAGCTTAGAAACTTCCGCCTGGGAAACACAAGGGTGAGATTCCTCACCGGCCAAAAGGGAGTGCTTGGCCAAAATACCTGAGGCCGGGTTCGGAACCCAACATAAGACGTTGGGCAGGTGTGACAAATCCGACGAGCGAATGACGGCAGATGGCTGTCTCAGCGCGGGCTTGCCCCCAACGTGAAATCCGCCCCCAGACACTAAACGCATTGCAACGGCAACTATCACGCGCCGCGGCCCGCCCCTAACCCAATTCGTGTAATTCGCGCGTACGCGATTCGTGGCCAAAGTTTTTTAAGCGCTCAGGCCAGCAGCGCACGCTTCCAGCCGGCGGGCAGGCGGTCGCGCTGGTAGGCCACAGACTCCGCGCCCAAGAAGGCGGCCAGGTCTTGCACCGCCCCGGCCACGGCCTGCCCGGTGGCGGCGGTCAGCGGCGCGCCCGGCTCGGCGTAGACGGTGTTGACGTTCAGCACGCCCGCGCCGCGATCCATGAGCGAGTCAAAGCGGCCGATGATCTGGTCGCCGTGCAGGATGGGCAGCACATAGTAGCCGTATTTGCGCTTGGCCTTGGGCACGTAAATCTCAATGGTGAAGTCGAAGCCGAACAACTGGCGCGTGCGCTGCCGGTCGCAGATGAGGTTGTCGAACGGCGAGAGCAGCACCGTGCGGGCCCAGAGGGGCCAGCTATCGCCGGCCAGCGTTTCGAGCAGCGGCAGGTCGGCGGTGTGAATGTAGGCCGGGGCCTTCCAGGGCGCTTCGCCCGCCGCCGGCTGGACGCTTACGCGCTGGATGCGCCCGCGCTTTTCCAGCTCGGCCAGCGCCGCCGGCAGCTCGGGGTAGCGGCCTCGAATGAAGTGATGGCTGATCTGGGTTTGGGTGGCGACGCCCAGCGCCCGCAGCGACTTCTCGGCGGCGCGGCGCACTACCTCGCTCTGGGTGAGCCGGTCGCGCGGGGTCCAGGCCGGCAGCACGCGCTCGGCCAGATCGTAGAGCTTTTGCCCGCCCACCCGCCCGGCCACCATGATCGCGCCCTGCATGATGAGGTGATCGAGCATGCGGCTGACATTGCGGCCACCGGTCCAGCCGGTGGACACCCACGTTTCCGGGTCGAGGCCATCCTCTTCCAGCGCACGCGAGGGCAGCGGGCCGCCGCGCTTTAGCTCGCGCAGAATGTAGCGCCGCAGTTTGTCGTTGGCGGCGGCCCAGGCGCGCGAACGCGGGTAATACTCCGCAGTGTGGTAGTCGCGCATGAGCTGGCGATGCAGCGGGTAATCTTCGGTGAGCACCAGCGAGGCGCAGTGCGCCCAATACTCAAACAGGTGGCGCTCCTGCCACAGCACCTGATCGAGGTCGGCCGTGGCGAAGCGCCCGGCGCGGCTGAACCACACCAGCCGGTGGGTGCGGTCGACGGCGCGGATGGGGTCAAGCTGGATGCAGCCCAGGTCGCGGGCCACCTCCAGCAGGCCGGCGGGGCCGGGCGCAGGGCGCGGGCCGGCCAGGCGCTGCTTGGTCACCGCCAGCCGGCGGACGAGGGTGGTAGACACGGGAAGAGGTGTCATCGGACTCCGTTGTAAGGGGCCGCCGCCCACATGAACGCTCAGCCTTTAATGCCGCTGGCGACCAGCCCCTGCACAAAATAGCGCTGGAGCAGGAAATACACCGCCGCCGGCGGCCACATGACCATGAAGAAGCGCATAAACGCGCCGGGGCTGGCGTTATCGCCCACCATACCGGCGATTTTGTACGAGACCGGGTACCAGGCCGGGTTGCCGGCGATGGTCAGGCTGGGCCATAGGTAGTCGTTCCACACCGCCAAGAAGGTGACGATGATAAGCGCCGCCAGCGAGGGCTTGAGCATCGGCCCGTAGACGCGAAAGATGATGGTGAACATGCCCGCGCCGTCGATCTTGGCGGCGTCTTCGTAGTCGTTGGGCAGCATGTCGAAGCTCTGCTTGAGCAGGAAGATGGCAAACGGCGGCACCCAGCCATACATAAACAGCACCGGCCACTCGCCCGCGAAGCCGTGCCCGCCCTGGCCCCAAATATCGTTGCCGCCCGCCAGCGGCCAGCGCGCCGCCAGAATATACTGCGGCACGATCATGAGGATGGCCGGCATCACCAGCCCGGAGAGCAGCAGCAAGAACAGCTTCTCGCGGCCGGGGAAACGCATTTTGGAAAAGATGTAGCCAGAGATCACGCCTACCACCAGCGTGGCCGTTAGGTAGAAGCCCACCCGCAGCAGCGTCACCAGGTAGGCGTCAGCCACCCCCTGCCAGGCGCGCACCAGCCGCCCCCAGCTAAAGGCGTTGGGGATGGGCAGGAACCAGAACTCATAGAAGCGCTCGTTGGTCGTGAACGCGCCCAGCACCATGTACAGCACCGGGTAAATCATGATGAAGCTGGCAACGCCCAAGAACAGGTAGGTTAGCGTCCGAGTAAATTTCTGACCTGTGGTCACACGCGCCCTTTCCGATACCAACCCCACTACGCGCAGCGCCCACGGCCGCGCTTAACCTTTCAGCCCGCTGGCCACCAGCCCCTGCACAAAGTAGCGCTGGAGCAGGAAGTAGACCAGCGCCGGCGGCCACAGCGCCGTCAACAAGATCAAGAACGTCTCGGGGCCGGGCAGGCTGCCCATGTTGGTCGAGTTTACCAGGCTCCCGATTTGATACGAGATCGGATACCAGGCCGGCTGGCTCACAATCGCCACGCTCGGCCACAGGTAGTCGTTCCACATGGTCAGGAAGGTGACGATGGTGAGCGCCGCGGCCGAAGGCTTGAGCATCGGCCCGTAGATGCGAAAGATGATGGTGAACAGCCCGGCGCCGTCGATGCGAGCGGCGTCTTCGTAGTCGTTGGGCAGCATATCAAAATTCTGCTTCATCAAGAAGATGGCGAACGGCGGCACCCAGCCATACATAAACAGCACCGGCCACTCGCCCGCGAAGCCGTGCCCGCCCTGCCCCCACAGGTCGTTGCCGCCGGCCAGCGGCCAGCGCGCCGCCAGCACGTACTGCGGCACGATCATCAAAATCGCCGGCATGACCATGCCCGACAGCAGCAGCAGGAACAGCCGCTCGCGGCCGGGAAAGCGCAGCTTGGAGAAGATGTAGCCGGCCACCACGCCCACCAGCAGAGTCACGCCGACGTAGAAGGCGGTGCGCAGCAGCGTGACCAGGTACGCGCCCTGCACCAGGTCGAGTGCCCAGCCCACGCGCTGCCAACTCAGCAGGTTGGGGATGGGCAGAAACCCCGACCGAAAAAACTGCTCTTCGGTGGTGAACGCGCCCAGCATCATGTACAGCACCGGGTAAATCATGCCAAAGCTGGCGACGATCAGAAAGAGGTAGCTGAGCGTCTTAGTGATGAAATGGTGTCGCGCCACAGCTTAACTTTCGACAGTAAACCTGATCGGAAGGCTCTTAACGGGTTTCAAGGAGGTTGCGCTAAGATTAGGCCAGACTCCCCCTGAGTAGGTGCGGCATGTTGATCCATATCTCGAATCTGGTTGAC
>JAYUUW010000925.1:0-5344 GCA_043754665.1 Anaerolineales bacterium
CCAGAGCATGGCGTTGGCGGCGCGGCGCTCGAGCACGGCCTCGGCGGGGTGGCGCGGATCGTAGTAGACGGTGAGCGGGCGGCCGGGGACGTACTGCGCGACGGCGCGGTCAGGCGAGCTGTAGGCGTTGGTGTTCGCCAGCCCAAAGGCCACGCGGCTGCCGGTGTAGGCGCGCCCGGCCACGGTGTAGGTGTAAGTGACGGCCGGGTAATAAGAAGCGCCGCCATCTTCCGCGCGCTGCGCGTGGGCGGCGCTGGCGACGACGGTGCCGAGGGTGCTGGGCCAGCGCCGGCTGCGGCGCGCCTGATTGCCAAAGTAGCCGGCAATGAGGGTGATGGCCGCGCCCAGGCCGCCCAGGATGAGGCCGGAAAAGCAGCCGGCCAGTATGGCAATGAGACGCGCGCTATCCATTTCGTCCATGGGTCACAGGCTCCAGCGGGCAGTTACGGGGAAATAGTCAGGCCGGGCAGGATGACACGATTTTCAACCGGCGCGCCGTCGGCGTTGAGGACGGGCAGGCGCTCGTTGGTGGCGAGGAGGTAGAGGCCGACTTCCACGAGATACTCACCGGGGGGTGCGTCGGCGGGGACGGGGATGAGGTAGGGGTCGCGGATGAGCTCACCGGGGGGCCAGCCGGAGGTGGCACGGGTGCCGGAGACGGGCCAGGCGTCGACCTGGCCGTGGACGAGGCCGTCTGGCCCGAGCAAGTGGACGAAGACAGTGTAGTCCTCGGGCATGGCTTGCAGGCCCTGCCAGGTGAGGGTGACGGACACCTGGCCCCCCGGCGCGGCGGCGGGCGCGGCGAGGTCCACGGCGCGCAGGAGCAACAGGTCGGCGAAGTTGTAGGCCCCCTCGGCGGCGGCCTCGCCCGCGAGGCGCACGGGCGGCAGGGCGCAAGTGGGCGTGTCGCCACGCAGCCAGCCGCAGCGGCCGGCGGTGAGGCCGCTGAGCTCAATGGTCCAGGCGTCGCCCGTAGCGGGCGCGGTGAGGTAATAGACCTGGGGCACGAGCGCGCCGAGGGGCCAAGCGGTGAGCGAGCGCGTTTCACCCAGCGCCGTAACCGAGGGCGTGGCGGCGTCGTGCCGCCAGTAGAGCGTGACCGGCACGCGCGCACCGGGGGCGGCACTGGCGGGCAGGTCGTAGCCCAGCAGCCAAGCGTCGCCCAGGCGGGCGCGGAGCAGATGCGTGGGGTGCGGCGCGGCGGCGGGTTCCAGAACGATCACATCCATAACGGCGGCCCAACCGGTGTCCGTGGCGGCGAAGGGCGGGAACAGGCCGACCTCCAAGCGATAGCCGCCGGGCGGGAGGGTCGGCGCGATGGGGACGGCGTAGAAGTCAGTGATGATCTCGCCAAGCCGCCAAGCGTTGGTGGGGTAGAGGCCGCTGACAGGTACGCTGCCGGCGCTCTGCCAGCGGACGACGTCAGACGCGTTATCCACCAGGCGCAGGCTGACGAGTAGGTTCTCGGCGGGGGCGGGGGCGGGGGCGGCGTAGGCTTGCCAGACGAGCGTGACGTTGAGGGCGTTGGGCGCGGCGGCGGCGTGTATTTCGCCGTGATCGTCCACAACGCCGAGCAGGGTAATGTTCGCGGCGGTGAGTTGGCCGGCAGGCGGCGTGAGGGGCAAGGTATTGGCAGTGAACGGCGCGGGCGAGACCTCGGCCAGCGGGCCGACGGAGCGCAGACTGTAGCCCGCGCCAAGGCCGGGCAGATAGCGGCCGAGGTAGACGGTTTGGCCGGCGGCGAGGCGCTCGTCGAGCACGGCGCGGTAGCTGGCCTCGTCGGGGAGCACCAGGATGTCGAGGTCGGGGCGGCGGCCCTCGGCCACCTGCAAGTAATAGAGTGGCGCGATCTTCTGCGAGTCGGCCAGGATGGCGGCGTTGGGGGCGAGCGGCTGGCGCAGCATCAGTTCGCCGTAGCGCTGGCGCTCCCAATCGCCGGCCTGCGAGACGAGGGGCAGGTTGCGCCACAGGCTGGTGAGCGGCAGCAGCGCCCCGGCGGTGAGGACGAGGCCGGCGGCCAGCGGCGCGGCGCGGGCGAGGCGGCGCGGCAGGCGGGGCGACGCTAGGGCGCTGAGGAGTGCGTGCAGGCCGACGCCCAGGAGTGCCGCCAGGATCAGGTGCAACGGGATAAAGAAGGCGCTGAAGTCGGGGTCGGGGACGTTGAAGGCCAGCGCGAAATAGAGATAGGGCAGGTAGGCGAGGGCGAGAAGCAGCGGCGCGGAGACGAGGCGGCGGCTGCGAACGGCCCAGTAGATAAGGCGGGCGAGGCCGAGCGCGCCGAGGGCCAGGCCGGGCCAGCCGTACTCGCCCAACAGCTTGCCGGCGACGATGGCATAGCGGCCGGCATCGCGGAAGGGCAGGGTCCACTGAAATGCGCCCTTGGCCTCGTTGCCGCTGAGGATGTTGACGAATTGGGCGAGGCTGAGCGCCTCGCCGTGGTTGACGGCGGGCCAGCGCAGCGGCAGGTAGAGATAGACCGCGAGGCCGAGCAAGCCGAAAGCCGCCAGCCGCAAAACGACTTTGAGCGCGGCGGTGAGGCGGGCGCGGGGCAGCGGGAGGAACTGCAACGTGAACCAAGCCGAGCGCGCGGCGCTGAGCGCGACGGCGGGCGCGAGCAGCAGCGTGGTCAAGTGGTTGGTAAGGCTAAGGCCAAGCAGCAGGGCGAGTGCGTTTTGCAGGCGGGCCGGCGCGGCTGGCGGTTGAGCGATCAGGCGCAGACAGAGCAGCAGCAGACCGGCGACCAGCGCGGCGTTGAGGGTGTAGGCCTCGACCTCGACGGCGCGCGACCAGAGCGTGGGCGAGACGCCAAAGGCCAGCCCAGCCAGCAGCGCGGGCAGCGCGGCGGCACCTAAGCAGCGCGAGAGGCGCTCGACGCCGACGCCGGCCAGCGCGCCGAAGAAGGCCGAGGTGAGATTGGCGCGCCAGGCCAGCGTGCCGCCGAGCGGCAGCAGCGTGAACAGCTTGCCAACCAGCATGAGCAGCGGGTAGCCGGAGCCGTGGGCGATGCCGAGGCGGGCGATGCCGACCTGGAACTCAAACGTATCGGCCTCGCCGACGGCAGGGGCGAGGGTGAGGAGGTAGAGAGAAAAAAGAAAGAGAAAGAGAAAAAGAGGAAGAAGGCGATCTGATGAGGTCGTCTTTTGTGTGAGCAATAAGGCGGTGAGGGCGAGGGCACCCAGGAGGAGCGTGACGTCGCGGAGGGGGTTGACGGTGGGCGCGAGGAGGGTGACCAGCAACAGCGCGATGGGCGCCCAGAGGGCCGGGTTGGGTGGCGTGCGCGCGAAGCGGACGAGGGCAAACGCGACCACGGCACCGAGGGCGGCGAGGCCGAGCGCGCCGGGGAGGTCGCCCAGCGGGTCAAAGCGCCAGGGGGCCGCTTCGAACAGCAGGCGCGAGACGGTGAGGCCGAGGAGCGCGCCGCCGCCGGCTGCCAGCAGGGCGGGCCGCTGCGCCGCAGGAGGGGGGAGCGCGGGAGACCTCCGGCGGGCGCGACGGGCCATAGAGGGTGGAGGCGGCGCGGCTAGTTGCCGCCGCCGGCCGCGTCTTGCGCCTTGAGCTCGAAATAGGCGCGCAGAATTTCGCCGGCGATGGGGGCGGCCATGAGCGAGCCTTCGCCGCCGTGGTAGACGAAGACGATCACCGAGACCTCGGGGTCTTCGTAGGGCGCGTAGAGCGCGGTCCAGGCGTGGGTGGGAAAGGCGCCGGGGATGCACCAGCCGCGCGGGTAGGCGAAGGCGTCGCAGTACTCGGCGGTGCCGGTCTTGCCGGCCACGTGCAGGTCGGCGGGCACGTCGAGCTTGGGCACGCCGATCTGGCCGTAGACGTTCAGGTCGCCGGAGAGCGTGCCGTCGACCACGGCCTGGCGCATGCCGGCGCGCACGTAGTCGAGCGTGGTCTGCGAGATGGGCAGGCGCTCGGGGTTGAGCAGGGTCGGCCCGGTCTGCGAGACGACGTTGCCTTCGCCGTCCAGAATCTGGTCAATGATGGTGGGCTGGTAGAGCCAGCCGCCGTTGATGATGGCGTTGTAGGCGTTGAGCATTTGCAGCGGCGTGACGCTGACGTAGCCCTGGCCGATGACGGCGTTGTAGGTGTCGCCGGTGGACCAGCTTTCGCCCCAGGTGATGCGCTTGCGGTCGCGGCTGGGAATGTAGCCGGCCAGCTCGCCGGGCAGCTCAATGTTGGTGGCCTGGCCAAAGCCGAACAAGTTCATCCACTTGCCCAGGCGCTCGATGCCGAGGCCGTCGAGCTTGTCATCGTCATAGCCGCCGCCGATTTTGTAGAAGTAGACGTTGCACGACTGGGCGATGCCGGTAATGAAGTCGACCGGGCCGTGGCCTTCGCGGTTCCAGCAGACGAAATCGCGGGCGCGGCCGAGGTCGGCAGGGAAGTATTGGTCGCGGATGGTGATCTTGCCGGGGTCGTCGATGAGACGCTCGGGGTCAATCACATTCTCTTCCAGCGCGCCGACGGCGGTGACGACCTTGAAGACCGAGCCGGGCGGGTAGAGGACGTTGACGGCGTGGTTGAGCAGCGGGTAGTAGGGGTCGGTCGGCGGCTCGTCGGGGTTGGGGCTGCCGGCGAGTTGATTGTAATAGTCAATGTCGATGAAGCGGGCGAACTTGTTGTTATCGTAGGTGGGCCAGGAGATCATGGCCAGCACCTGGCCGGTCTTAGGGTTCATGACGATGGCAACGCCGGTGAAGACGGCGGCATTCGGGTTGTTGTTGTTGAAGGCGTTGACGTAATCAATGCGGTGGCTGACGGCGGCGTAGGCGGCGTTTTGCAGGCGCACGTCGATGGTGAGCTGGACGTTGTTGCCCGGCACGGTGGCGGTCTCGACGCCCAGCACACGCAGCACCTGGCCGCTGACGTCCTTCTCAACCAGCGAGCTGCCATTCTGGCCGCCGAGCACATCTTGCATGGAAGCTTCGATGCCGGCCACGCCGTAGCGGTCACGGCCGGGGACGAAGCCGCGCCCGGTGAGGTAGTCGTACGTCAGCGGCGCGTCGTCGGGGGAGGGGATGGAGGCCATGTAGCCGACGAGCGCGGCGGTGAGCTCGCCGGTGGGGTACTGGCGCAGCGGCTCGACGATCACATCAACGCCGGGAAGCTGGTCTTGCTCCTCGCGGAGGATGAGGGCGATTTCCTTGGGCACGTCGCAGCCGATCTTCACGGCGTCGAAGGGCCGGAAGCCGGCGCCTTCTTCCACCAGGTCGCGCACGCCACGGCCGGGGGTGCAGGGCGACTGGGGCGTGGAGCCGGGCACGGTCAGCGGCAGGCCGAGCAGATCGGCCAGGCGCTGATAGATGCGCTCGACCTGAGCCTCGCTGTCGGGCAGGTTGGC
>JAYUUW010000926.1:0-5845 GCA_043754665.1 Anaerolineales bacterium
CGCCGATCTTCTCGGCCACCGGCACCGGAATGTCAAAGGTGTCGGTCGCGTCTTCCGGCACAATCACCCGCTGCTGCAACTGGTGCGCGTTCGCCCGCAGCTTTAGGTGCATCGCCAACTGGTAGGTGCACAGGTCGGTGCAGTCGCCCACCACAATGAACGTATCCACCTGCGGGTGCGCCACCAGCCAGCCCTCCAGCTCCGTGTTAAGCCCCGGATGGATGGAGTTTTTCCGCACCAGCGCCATCTCGTTGTAGAACGGCAGCGTCTTATACTCCGGCACCGCCTCGGCCTCGGCCGTGTGCCGAATGGCGTGCGGCGGATACTGCGCGAACTCCCGCGCCTCCGGGTCGTGGAACTCCTGCACCAGCACAAACTGCGCCACGCCCGCCGCGTGCGCCTTTTCCATCAGCGCCGTAATCGGCGCAATGATCGTTTGAATGCGCGGCGAGGCCAGCGGCCCGGCGTAGCAGAAGCCGTTAATCACATCCACCGAAATTATCGCCACGCGCTCTGGCGCGGCCAGCAGGTCGGCCAGCGCCAGGGCCGGCAGGTTGGCGTGCCAGTCCACCACGTACTGTAGGAACGGCTCACTCTGGCTGATAAGCTGCTTCACGTCCATGCCCGTCTCCTTAGTGTCCCCTGGACACAAAACCGGCGCAAAAATGAAGGCGGTCAACCCGCCTTTGGTGTTCTGATGACACTAAGCTTAACATTTTCCGGAAGCGTGTCAAGTCAGGAGGCTTGCTACTTCATAGCGCCAGAATCTCACATTTGTGCGGTTGGGCCACACCGCCGGCGCAGGCCGGCTTCGCTTTATGTTGCTGTGATTTCATCCCCCCGCCGCTGCCTACGGGAACAGCCGCCGCGCCTTCACCTCGTGCACGGCGTTCTTCTTATATTTGTATAGCCGCGCCGGCCGGCCCTGGCCCTCGCTCTCGCGGTAGCGCGTCGTCTCCGTCAGAATGCCCGCCTCCAGCATCCGCCGCCGGAAGTTGCGCTTATCAAGCTCCTTGCCCAGCACAATCTCATACGCCGTTTGCAGCTCGGTCAGCGTGAACTCATTGGGCAGCAGCTCGAACCCCACCGACGTGTATTCCAGCTTATACCGCAGGCGTTGCAGTGCGTATCGCAGGATTTCGCCGTGGTCGAACGCCAGCTCCGGCAGGCTGCCAATCGAATGCCAGCTAATCTCCACGTCCGGGCTGCCGGCCTTAATCACCACTTCGCTCGCCACCAGCGCGAAGTAGGCCACGCTCACCACCCGGCCGCGCGGGTCGCGCTTCGGCGCGCCAAACGTGTACAACTGCTCCAAATACACATCGTGCACATCCGTCTGCGCCTGTAGTTCGCGCCGCGCCGCGTCGTCGAGCGCCTCGGCCGGGCGCACAAAACCCCCCGGCACCGCCCACCGGCCCCGAAAGGGCGGGGTGGGGCGGCGCAGCAGCAGCGCCTGCAAGTCATGGGCGCGGACGCTGAAGATTACGACGTCGACGCTCACCGCTGGGCGTTCGCCCACGGCAGGGATTTCGGCCTCGGTCATAGCACTAACTCCCGTTCGTGTGAGTGCGACACGAAGTGCGAAGTATAGAGGCCTGCCCGCGAATGTCAATTCAGACTGCTTGCTGCTTGCCGCTGGCCTCCGACCTCCGACTTCTGACCTCCGACTTCCACTCCCGCCTTGCCCCCTGGCCGGGGTCGGTTACAATGCGCTCTCCCCTGGAGGGGCTACCGAGATTAAGATGTTACTGCTCATGTCCCGTGGCGCGTGGACTAAGACTGGCGCGCGGCTCCAGTGCGCTCGCGCCCAGGATGCAGGAGATGGAATGCTCGCAGCGTTTGCCAATCGCCTCGCCCTGACGCCCGCCCGGCGTCATTTGTTATTCCTGGCCGCCACCGTCGTCACCGTCCTATTTGTTGGCTACCACTTCGGCACCTTCGACCAGACCATCCACATCCCGTTCCTCAAGAAGTTCGTCAACCCCGGCCTCTATCCCGGCGACCCCTTCCTTGAGCTGCGGATGCAGCACTACTCCTACTTCTGGTTTTTCGTCCAGCCGATCTATCGCGCCGGCCTGCTGGAGATCGGCCTGTTCGTCGGCCACGTCGCTACCCTCTACGGCTCCTTCTGGGCGCTCTGGAGCCTCAGCCAGACGCTCTTCAAGAACAACCTGGCCGCCGTGTTTACCGTCGTCGGCTTCGTCTTCCCGCACGTCGGCTTCGCCGGCTTCCCGATCCTCGAGTTCAGCCTGCTCAACCGCACCTTCGTGCTGCCCTTCCTGCTGGTCGCCTTCAACCTCTACCTCCAGCGCCGTATCGTCCCGGCCTATGCCCTCGTGGGCGTCATGTACAACCTGCATGTCATCTCGGCCCAGTTCGTCCTGGCCATGTTCCTGTTCGACGGCCTGTTCGAGCTTAGGCGGGTAGGGTGGTGGCGCATCGCCCTCGGCTTGAGCCTCTTCCTGGTCGCCGCCTCGCCGGTGCTGCTGTGGAAACTCGGTGGCTCCCCGGTCGACTTCACCCCCCGGCCGGAGTGGTTCACCATCATCGCCCGCGGCAACCTCTACAACCTGTTCTACCTGCTGCCGCCGTATCCCCACATCCTGCTGGTCACGGCCAGCGGCTTCGCGGCCCTGCTGCTCTTCGGCATCGCCCGCCGCCTGCCGCGAGCCGAGCCCACCGACCGCACCGTCACCCTATTCATCGGCGCGGCCCTGCTCATTCTGGTGGTGCAGGTCATCACCGCCCAGTGGCTGCCCATCACCATCATCATCCAGTCGCAGATCATCCGCGTCGGGCTGTTCGTGCTGCTCTTCGGCTACATCTATTTCGCCGCCTACCTGGCCGACCAATACGCCCGCCGCACCTGGGACCCGGTTGATTTCGCCGCCTTGCTGGGCACCTACATCTTCATTGTCCTGCCCACGGCCCCGCTCTTCGTGTGGCTCGTGCTCAAGCTCGTGCGCGCCCGCGTCTGGCGGCGCATTCTCGTCGGCGCCACGCTCCTCGTCTCGCTCACTGGCATGTTCGGCATCGCTCTGGCCTACGACGTCTGGGAGCCGGGCATCCACCTCTACGGCCCCCAAACCGATTGGGAAGCCGCTCAGGTTTGGGCCCGTGACAACACGGCGGTGGACGCGCTCTTCATCACCCCGCCGCAGATTTGGTGGCTTTACCAATCCGATTGGCGCGTATTCTCCGAGCGCTCTACCGTCGCCACCCTCTCCGAGCTGCTGGAGGCCGCCTTCGCGCCTGACTACCTCGACTACTGGAAGCCGCGCTTTGAGGCCCTGGCCCCCGGCGCGCTCGCCCAGTTCCAGGGCGACTACTTCGAGAACAAGCGCCTGACCGCCGCCGCCTACTATGGCCTCACCACGGCTGACTTCGAGAGCCTGGCCGCCCGTTTCCAGGCCGACTACCTGGTCGTCGAGCAGCCGCACACCTACGCGCTGCCGGTGGTCTACGAGAACCCGCGCTTCATCATCTACGCGCTGCCCTAACCTGTTCACAAATCGAACGAGCCATGCTATACTCACTGCATGTTGGCCCATTGGTCCCCTGTGGCGCCTGGCGCGCCTGTGAATAACCCCGACGCTAATCATCAGCTTGTCCGGGTGCGCCGACACGCCTGCTGACCGTCAGCAGGCTACCCAAGTCGATCACCGCCCGGGCTTTTGCACCGGGCGGTTTTTTGTTTAGCGGCGGCGTGCCTCGCGCGCCCCGCCGGCTGGTTGGAGGAGGCTCTTATGTACAAAACCCACACCTGCGGCGCTTTGCGGCCCGAACACATCGGCCAGACTGTCACCCTGGCCGGCTGGGCAAATACGCGCCGCGACCAGGGCGGCCTGATATTTCTAGATGTCCGCGACCGCTGGGGCATCACGCAAGTGGTGGTCAACCGCGAGCTGTCGGCCGAAGTCCATGGCGTGGCCTCCAAGGTGCGCAACGAGTTCGTCCTGCGCATCACCGGCATCGTGCGCCCGCGCCTGGCCGGCAAAGAAAACCCCAAACTCGCCACCGGCGCCGTGGAGCTCGAAGTCACCGAGCTTGAGATCCTCAACGCCGCCAAGGTGCTGCCGTTCGCCGTCAACGAAGACCAGCCGGTCGACGAGAACATCCGCCTGAAGTATCGCTACCTGGACCTGCGCCGCGAGCGTATGCGCGCCAACCTCCAGTTGCGCTACAATGTCATCAAGTACATCCGTGACTACCTGCACGGCCAGAACTTCATCGAAGTCGAGACGCCCATCCTCTTCAAGACCACGCCCGAGGGCGCGCGCGACTATCTGGTCCCTTCGCGCGTGCACGCCGGCAGCTTCTACGCCCTGCCGCAGTCGCCCCAGCAGCTCAAGCAGTTGCTCATGGTGGCCGGCGTTGAGCGCTACTTTCAGATCGCCCGCTGCTTCCGCGACGAGGACCAGCGCGGCGACCGCCAGCCCGAGTTCACCCAACTCGACCTGGAGATGTCCTTCATCACTCGCGAAGACATCATGCAGCTCATCGAGGGCATGTTCACCGGCCTGGTTGAGACGCACGTGCCCGAGAAGAAACTGCTCTTCAAGCCCTGGCCGCGCCTCAAGTACACCGAGGCTATGGACCGCTTCGGCAAAGACAACCCCGACCTGCGCTTCGGACTGGAACTGAAGGACGTGAGCGACCTGGCCCCCCGTACCGGCTTCAAGGTCTTCGCCGACACCGTCGCGCGTGGCGGTCACGTGCGCGGCCTCAACGGCAAAGGCCTGGCCGCCTACACCCGCAAGCAGATCGACGAACTGACCGAGTTCGTCAAGGCCCACGGCGCGAAGGGTCTGGCCTACATCGCGGTCGAGGCTTCCGGCGAGCATCGCTCCACCTTCGCCAAGTTCCTGCCCGCCGATGTGCTGGCCGAATTGCTGGCCCGCCTGGAGGCCGCCCCCGGCGACCTGCTGCTGTTCGTGGCTGATCAGCCGGCCGTGGTCTACGAGACTCTCGGCCGCCTGCGCGTCGAGTTGGCCGACCGGCTCAGCCTGCGCGACGACAACCTGCTGGCCTTCTGCTGGGTCATCGACTTCCCGTACGTCAACTGGAGCGCCGAAGACCAGCGCTGGGACCCCAGCCACCACCTGTTCACTGCGCCCATGCCCGAGGACGAGCACCTGCTCGACACCGACCCCGGCAAGGCGCGCGGCCAGCAGTACGACCTGGTGCTCAACAACTACGAGGTCGGCGGCGGCTCCATCCGCATTCACCGCCGCGACTTGCAGGAGAAGGTGTTCAAGCTCATTGGGCTGGATTTCGATGTGGCCCAGGAGCGCTTCGGCCACATGCTCGAGGCCTTCGAGTACGGCGTGCCGCCGCACGGCGGCATCGCGCCCGGCATCGACCGCCTGACCATGATCCTGGCCGGCGAGCCGAACATCCGGGAGGTCATCGCCTTCCCGAAGAACCAGGCCGCCATGGATGTGATGGCCGGCGCGCCCTCGCCCGCCGAGCCGCGCCAGCTTTCGGACCTGCACATCGCCGTCGTCGCGCCGGAAGCGCCGGCCGCCGCCACTGCGCCCAAACCGGCCTGAAAATAGCGCTTTGGTACGGGGTGTCGGCGTTGCAGGATAGCGCGTCTCATGGTATACCATGCGTGTCCCTGCCGTGAACGTGATGCGGCCGTAACGGTCTTGAGCCAACACCCTAGATCTGGGAGCTTCTCTTAGAACGGGAATGTGATAGGCTTCGGCCAAGGCAAACCCGTTCGGACGGTTCCCTACCTGCGCAAGCAGGTTCAAGACTTGGCAGCACACGGCATGGTGGGGCACACCCAAAACAAAGGCCACCGATCCAGGTGGCCTTTTGTGTGTCAGCTTACCGGTAA
>JAYUUW010000927.1:0-2641 GCA_043754665.1 Anaerolineales bacterium
TCGCGCGCGATGAGGCCGGGCACGCGCAACTGCACCGCCTGACCACGGCCATCCCGTACACGCAGTGCAACGCCTGCCACAATCGCGGCAACTACGATCTGCGTGCCATGACCTTCACCCCCCGCGCCGACCAGCCCACCGACCGGCGGCACGACTACTACCAGCCCATCGCGCAATGCACGCTGTGCGAGGTGGAGCTCGATTGCGTCGATTGCCACACGGCGGGCGAGGCCATGGGCGACGGCGCGTTGCACGCCACCGAAGCCAGCGTGCAATATGTCGAGTGCCGCACCTGCCACGGCACCCTGACCGCGCCGCCGTTGACCAAGACGCTCACCAACCCGAACGATGTGGCGCTGCGCCGCGCCGCCCTGAACCCGCTGGTGCCGCTGGCGCTGGGTGACACAATTGTGGTCACCGCAAAAGGTGAGCCTCTATGGAGCGTGCGGCGCCAGGCTGATGGCACGTTCCAGCAGGTAGGCAAGGTGGATGGCATTATCTACGCCGTGCCCTTAGTGCAAGACTCGCAGTGTTTACAAAATCCCGATGAACAAGCCTCGCAGTTCTGTCATGTCTGCCATGCCGTCGAACGCTGACCGCGCCGAACTGCCGCGCCGCGCCGCCCTGCAATTGGGCCTGGCCGCCTCGGGCCTGCTGGCGGCCGGCGGCCTGGTTAAGTATCTCAGCTACGAAACTGCCTCGGCGGTGCCGACCAGCTTTGAGCTCGACCCGCCCGAGACGTACGGCGAGGGCACGGCCCTGCACCTGGCCCAAGCCGGCGCGTGGCTGCTGCGCGACGCAGCCGGGCTGTATGCCCTCGCCACCCGTTGCCCGCATCTGGGCTGCACCGTCGAGCGCCAGGCGGCGGGCTTCCGCTGCCCCTGCCACGGCTCCGAGTTCGCGGCCGACGGGCAGGTGCAGCGCGGCCCGGCCACTGACAACCTGTCGTATCTGAAACTCACGCGCTCCAGCGCCGGCCACGTCGTGCTCCACACCGACGCCACCTCCAGCGCGACGGAGCGCTTAGCTTGAAAGGAACTGACCATGCAGATTGAGGTTGACTTCCCCGGCGGCGCCCGCGTGGACGCTCACTTCGGCCCCTTCACGGTGCACACCGACCAAGCGGTACGCGACGGCGGCGCGGGGTCGGCCCCCTCGCCTTTCGATCTCTTCCTGGCCGCCACCGCCGCCTGCGCCGGCTTCTATGTGCAGCGCTTCTGCCAGCAGCGCAGCCTCTCCACCGCGGGCCTGCACCTGACCCAGCAGTTGGAGGTCGACCCGGCCACCGGCCATGTGACCAAGCTGCTGATTGAAATTCAGCTGCCGCCCGACTTCCCGGCCAAGTATCGGGGCGCGGTCGTGCGCGCCGCCGAGCAGTGCACCGTGAAGAAGCACCTGGAGCACCCGCCCGCCTTCGAGGTGACGGCCACCTGGCGCGAGCCGCTGGCCGCCTGAATGCCCCTGGATTGAAGGAAAAGGAGTTACCATTGAGCCGCTTAAAAACCGCGCGCCGCGCCCCCCCGCCGCACCCGCGGCTTTGGCCGTGGGTGGGGCTGTTGCTGTTGGCCGCTGCCTTGGGGGTGTTCGTCTGGTGGCGCGTGGTCAGCGCCCCGCCGGCGGCCGGCCGGCCGCGGGAGGTGTCGGTGGCCGAGGCCGCCGCACAGCGCACCGCCGGGGCCTTCCTGCTCGATGTGCGCGAGCCCGACGAGTGGGAGGCGTTTCATGTCCCCGGCTCGACTCACATCCCGCTCGCGCAGCTGGCCGACCGAGTGGCCGAACTGCCGCGCGACCAGGCGATCATCGTCGTCTGCCGCTCGGGCAACCGCAGCCAGCAGGGGCGCGCTACGCTGCTCGCCGCCGGGTTTGACCAGGTGACCAGCCTGGCCGGCGGCCTTCAGGAATGGCAAACGCTCGGTTTCCCAACCGTCAGCGGCCCCTAGCCGCGAGGCTACACTGCCAGGTCCAGCGCCCTCTCCCGGCTGGGCCGCACCCCTGCCAGATTAGCGCGCCCATTTGCTCGGGCGCGTCGGCCGGCCTGCTGTCCAGCCACCACTTCAGCAGCGATAAGAACGACCCGGCCACGCAGGTTGCCGGCACCATCACCCCTGGGCGGCAGTCTGCCAGTTCGCAAAGACCTGATGCACCGCCGTTCCGCTGCGGCCGGGTTCGTGAGGTCGCTGCGCCCATCGTTCGAACTCTATCCGAAGAAGGTGCGGCAGGTCAAGCCGGAGGCGGGGGAGCACGCGCGGCGCACCTGCGTTCGGGGGGGCCGAACGGAGATTGGATCGTTGGGCGACAAGCCGGCGATCAAACCGCCGGCTGGAGGCGCCGGCGCGCGCTTGGCCGCTAAAGGTGGGTCGGCTCAATCATCGGCATTAGCTTCGTCTGCGGCCGCGACCAGATCATAAGGCCACCAGGCGCGATAGTCGTTAAGCACGGTGGCCACCCGGCCGGGGCGCAGGCCATACGCCTGATCCGCGGGGATCACCTCCGCGCCGTCCGGGCTATGCGCCTCGAGCTGCAACCCGGGGTCGTCATCCCCATCGTCGGCCAGCGCCGTCACCGTCACGCGCCGCCGGTGCCTGTCCGCGTCGCGCCAGCGGGCCGAGAACGGATACGGGAGCGTGTCAAAGCCGAACGG
>JAYUUW010000928.1:0-4501 GCA_043754665.1 Anaerolineales bacterium
ACTAACCCTGGCGCTGCCGGTGTTGTTGATTATGTTGACCGGCTTGCTGGAATTCGGCTTTGCGCTGAACTACTACCTCAACGCCCTCGACGGCGCGCGCGACGGCGCCCGCTTCGCCAGTGACGGCGACCCCGAGGAACGGGTGGTTAACACCCTCGGCTGCGGTGACACCGGGCTGGATTTCTACTGGCAAGCCGCCTGTGTGACGCAGCAGACGATGGCGCCGGTCACCCTGCGCTCAGAGATTGACGATGTGGTGATCTCGGTCTTCCGCATCCTCGACGGCCACGTGATTGCCCGCTGGCCCAACTGCTCGCCCGCGAACCCGGGCGATTGCGTGACGACCGATGGCTCGCCCTACCTGGATACCAAAGGTGAGTGGCACCTTTACGGCCAGGGCGACCAATGCAGCAACCTGGAAGATGACGATAACGACGGCTACTACGATGAGTGCACCGTCGACCCCGAGGGCGGTGCCATCGAGGTCGCGTGCGACCCCGCGGTAGCTGATTACTGTCATCCATCGACCTTTACCAAGGAAGAGATTGAGGCCCGCCTCGACCCAGACGCGCCGAACACCGCCGTCATGCTGGTCGAGGTGTTCTACGCCTATGCCCAACTGCTCAAAGTGCCATGGATCACGGTCTTCGTGCCGGATCCCATCAGGATGCACTCGTACACCATCATCCCCGTGCCGGCGGCCGAGCCGTCGCTGACGATTTCGGGCACCATCACCTATCAGTCTGATGGCGCGCCGGCCTCCGGCATCACCGTCAACTTCAGCAATGGCCTTGTGGCGGTGACGGATGAATTCGGCAATTACGTCAAGAGCGGCTTCGACAGCGGCGTCGTCGTTATTACGCCCCAGCAGGCCGGCTGTGTCTTCCTCCCGCCCTCCCGAACCGAAACGCTGACCTCCGCCGACATTAGCGGCATTGACTTTGAGATTACCAGTTGCATCGAAGTTACGGCCGATACGCCCACGGCTACGGTCAGCCCGACCGCCACGCCCGGCGGCCCCACGGCCACCGTCACCGCCACGCCGACTGGCACCGAGACGCCGACTGAGACCGCCACGCCCACGGTGACCCCCACGCGCACTGTCACGCCGATCTGCGCCGGCATCTTTAGCGCGGCCCTCTCGTCGGTCAGCCTGGTCACGCCGTCCGATGGCGTGGTGCAGGCCGACGGCAGCGCCACCGCGCAACTGGTCGTCACGGCCCGCGACGACTGCGGCAACCTCATGCCGAATGTGACCGTCAGCCTCGCGTCCTCGCGCAGCAGCGAAGAGATCGTCAGTCCGGCCAGCACCACCACGGCGCCGGTCTCCGGCCAGGCCTTCTTCACGGTCAAGTCGTCGGTCATGTCGCCCTGGAACCCGGTCACCAACGTCTTCACCGCCAGCACCATCTCGGCCATCGCCAACAGCATTACGCTGGCCGACACCAGCAACCTGCAATTCGTATGTGTGGCGGGCATTGGCGTGCCGGCCGGCGGTGTCAACGAAGTCTTCTGGCAGTTCACCAATTCCAGCGGCCTCACCCGCCGCCTGATCCGGCTCGAAGTCACCTGGCCGCAGGAAACCGGCCGCCTGTTGCAAGACATCCGCTTCGGCGGCACGACTATCTGGAACCTGTTCTCCAGCATCAGCCCGGTGACCATCGACAGCAACTTCATCGGCAGCTCCACCTCGCGCCACATCAACGCGAACATTTCCAAGGCGCTGCAGATCAACTTCAACTTTAACGTGACCGGCAGCCAGGAGTACACGGTCAAGGCCTTTTGGGACGACGCCAACGGCGCCAGCACCTGCGACTCGGGTTCCATCACCGTCATCCGCGGCAGCAGCGCGGCCACGTTCACGCCTGGCCCCACCAACACGCCGCTGTCGAGCCGCACGCCGACCATTACGCCCACGCGCACAGTCACGCCCACGCCGACGATCACGCCGACCGAGACTGAAACGCCGACCGAGACCATTACACCGACTGAAACGGCCACCGAGACCGAGACGGCCACCGAGACTCCGACGCCGACCGAGACTCCGACGCCGACGCCCTAAGGATCATGATGCGACCGTTCCGACCTCTACTCCCTCGGCGGGCCTTCCCCGCCGGCCCCCAGCGGCGGCCTGCCTCGCGCGCCGAGCGCGGCCAGGCCCTGGTGATTATTGCCATGGCCATGGTTGGCCTGCTGGCCTTCATCGGCCTGACGGTCGATGCCGGCATTCTGTACATCGGCGTGGGCCACCTGCGCCGCGCAGTGGATGCCGCCGCGCTGGCCGCCTCAGCCCAGTTCCGCGAAGGCCGCACAACCGAGCAGCAAGCGGCTTCCGCTCGCGAGGTCGTCCATCTGAATGGGGTTGACCCCACCTCGCTGGAACTGTGGGTGTGTGTTGAGGGCGGCGGCGCGGTCTTGGACCCCGATAACTATCATGATCCAGCGTTGTGCCCCGCCTCTGGCCAGCCAAAACGCAAGCTGGTGCGCATTCGCGCCACCACCGAGGTGCGCTTTGCCTTTCTGACCATCATTGGCTTCCACAGCACCGAGATTTCGGCCCAGGCCGTCTCCGAAGCCGCCTCGGTCGATGTGGTGCTTGTCATCGACACCTCCGATTCCATGACCTTCGACGCGGCCAGCGGCAATCCCCTGCGCGACCCGGCCGTCTGCAACGTCACGGATATTGACACCAGTTCGCCCACTTACGATGGCCTGCCCGGCGAGTGCCATCCGTTTGAGGAAGTGAAGCAGGCCGCCGCCAACTTCGTGGATCGCCTGAACTTCCCCTACGACCGGGTTTCGGTGGTGACGTTTGCGCTGACGCCGACCGTCATCGTGCCGATGACCAATACGCTCACGTCGGCTCAAATTCTGGACCTCATCCGCAACTTGGAAGTGTCGCCGCGCCGCTATCCTGAGGCCGATCCGCGCTGGACGGCCGGCTGCGAAAGCCTGTATGGCGGCCCCGACAACGATCCCTCGGGCTGTACCAATACCAGCACCGGCGGCGGGCTCAAGCTCGCCGGCAACGAGTTTGGCCGTCAGCCCATTCGCCAAGAGTCGGTGTGGGTGGTCATTATCCTGAGTGACGGCGCCGCCAACGCCTCGGAAGAAGACGCGACCATTGATCCCGCTACGCTGAACAAATACTGCCCGCAGTCCACGTGGGGCGCTTTCGTGGGCGATTTGGTGCCGTACTGCCGTGACAACGACGTGGTGTCGCGCCACACGGTGCTGACGCCGACCATTTGGCAGAACCCGCCGGTGGGCAGCGGCATTCCGGCTGACCCGGGACATACGAACCCGTACAACTCCAACAACACCTATGGGGCCATGGGCAACCCCTTCCTCGACTACGACGCCGATGACTTTGCCCACGACATGGCCGACTTTGTGGCCTGTGCGCCGACCTATGGCGAGGCGGCGCAATGGTGCAAGGACTCGCTGAACTACATTGAGGATGAAGGCGGGCAGGGCGCCATCATTTACGCCATCGGCCTGGGCAAGCTGGTCATTTTCAACGACCCTGACCCCGGCGACCCGACCGACCCGACCGACCCCGGCGATGCGCTGCTCAAATACATCGCCAACGTTGGCCTGGATGGTGATCCTGATCCCAACCCGCCCGCCGGCAACATCGACCCTTGTTATGGCGTCCCCGCGCCGCCGATTACGTCGGGTAACGACAGCTATAACTGCGGCAACTACTACTTCTCCGAATCCGGCACCGGCCTGAACGCCGTTTTCGAGAGCATCGCTTCGCGCATTTTCACACGGTTGACGAAATGACCCACTCCCCTGCTCCCGCCCATGCGTCCCGGCCCAAACGCCGGAATGCGCGCCGCCCCGGTCAAGGACTGGTCGAGTTCGCCCTCATCTTGCCGATTTTGCTGCTGGTGCTGTTCGGCATTATTGAGTTCGCGCGCATCCTCCAGGCCTGGCTGTCGGTTGAAAATGCCGCGCGCTTCGGCGTGCGCTACGCTGTCACCGGCGAGTTCAACGCCAGCTACTGTGCGGGAGCTGCCATCGACTTGGTGAGCACCTATGCCGACATCGCCGCCCACGACCTGGCCGACGGTATCAGCGACTGCCTGGTCCCCAGCACCATTGAAAACTACGAGACCGAGTCCATCGCCCTGAAAGATCAGGCGCGTATCTACTCGATTAAAGAAGTCGCCACGGGCGAAGCGCTCGCCATCTTGCGCAACCCCGATATCACCGAGCAAACCGAAACCGGCTTCTTCAAAGTCACCGTGTGCTCCTCGCGCGACCTGGACGGTGACGGCGATAGCGATTACAACCTTGACCGGCCCGACGCTCGGGCGTTTATCTCCGCCCGCTGCTCCATCCAGACCACCCAAATTATCGATGGGGTGCCCACGACCGTCGCCGTGCCCAAGGAAGACGCCGGCGGCCCAGGCGACCTGGTCTATGTTTACGTTGACTTCAATCACCCCGTCATCGTGCCGCTCATCAGCGCCATGTGGCCCAAGCTGCACCT
>JAYUUW010000929.1:0-5348 GCA_043754665.1 Anaerolineales bacterium
CACCTCGCCCAAGGTGCTGACCAACGCCGTGCTCATGTGCACCGGGCCGTATGTCTTTCCGCACGCGCACGTCGACGCCTACACGGTGCTCACCAACAACGTGCCGGGCGGGGCGTTCCGGGGCTTTGGCGGGCCGCAGGGCGCGTTCGCGGCCGAGCTGCAATTGGAAAAGCTGGCCGAGAAGTTGGGCCTCGACCCCATCGCCATGCGCATGCAGAACTTGCTGACCGAGGGCGTGAACTCCACCACTGGTACGCCCTTTCCGAAGGGCATCACCATCGACCGGGTCGTGGCGCGCTGCGCCCAAGAAGTGGGCTGGCAGCCAGGTGTGGGCATGCCGCCGGGCTCGCCCACAGCGCAGCCCTATTTGCGGCGCGGGCGCGGCTTTGGCTGTGCCTTCAAGAACATTGGCTTCTCCTTCGGCGCGCCCGAGTCGTGCGCCGCGCGCGTGGAGCTGCACGGCACCGGCCAGATCGAGCGCGTGGTGGTCTACCACGCCGGGGCCGATTGCGGCCAGGGCGCGCACACCGTCATGGCGCAAATGGCGGCCGAGGCGGCGGGCGTGGCTGTCAGCCAGGTGGAGCTGATCGCCTCCGACACGGCCACCAGCGGCAACTCCGGCAGCGCCTCAGCCTCGCGGCTGACGTATATGTCGGGCAACGCCATCAAGGGCGCGGCCGAGCGGGCGGTGCAAAAGTGGGCCGACGAAGAGCGCCCAGCCATCGCCAGCTATGTCTACCATCCCCCGGCCACCACTGACCTCGACCCCGAGACCGGCTATTCGGACCCCAACTTTGCCTACGGCTACGTGGCCGAGGCGGTCGAAGTCGAAGTGGATATGGAGACCGGCCATGTGCGGCTGATCGACGTCATCTGCGCCGACGACGTGGGGCGGGCCATCAACCCGCAGCAGGTCGAAGGCCAGATCGAGGGCGCGGTGGTGCAGGCGGCGGGCTATGCCATTCTGGAAAACTTCATCACCCAGGGCGGGCGCGTGCTCACGCCCTACCTCTCGAACTATCTGATCCCCACCGTGCTCGACGTGCCCGACCGCGTGAAGTCGATCATCCTCGAATACGCCGAGCCGAACGGGCCGTGGGGCGTGCGCGGCATGGCCGAGATGCCCTACCTGCCGCTGGCCCCCGCCATCGCCGCCGCCATCCACGACGCCACCGGCGTGTGGATTGACGAGTTCCCCTACACGCCCGACCGCGTGCTGGCGCACCTGAAGGCGGCGGGCAAGGCCTGACGGGCCGCGTGCATCTCTCCGATCACCTGGTGATTGTGCGCGGGGGCGGGGCGGTGGGCAGCGGCGTGGCCCTGCGCCTGCACTACGCCGGCTTCACCGTGCTGGTGACCGAGTTGCCTCAGCCGCGCTGCCTGCGGCGGGGGGCGGCGCTGGCCCAGGCCGTGTACGCCGGGCGCACCACGGTCGAAGGCGTGTCGGCGCGCCTGGCGGACGATCCACTGGCCGCGATGGCCTATGCCGTCGTCAACGACCTGCCGGTGGTGGTGGATGCCGAGAACGATGTGGTCACCCGCATGCAGCCGCGCATTGTGGTCGATGCCCGCCGCCCGCTGCCGCTGCCGCCGCCGCACCCCTACCTGCCTGACAACTGCTTGCTCATCGGCCTGGGTGCGGGCTTCACGGCCGGCGTGGATTGCCATGCGGTGGTCGAGACCGCGCGCGGCCCGCACCTGGGGCGCGTGTATTGGGAGGGCGGGGTCACCGGCACGCCCGACGCGCCCGAGCATGGCCTTACCGTCTTGCGCGCCCCGGCCGACGGCGTCTTCCTGGCGCACACCGCGCTCGATACTGTGCTGCCCGCCGGCGCGGCCGTGGGCGAGGTGGCCGGTCAGCCGATCATCTGGCCCGCCGATGGGCGCGTGTGCGGCTTGCTGGCCGACGGCCTGACCGTCAGCGCCGGCGAAGCCGTGGCCGAACTTGACGCCGACGGCAACCGTACCCACGGCTTTATGATCTCGGCCCAGGCGCGGGCGGTGGGCGGCGGCGTGCTCGAAGCCATCCTCACCGGCCTGCCGCACTGGCAGCCGCCCACCGACCCCGACGTGGGCCTCCCCTAACCATGCACCTGAGCACCGCGCTGCGCCTCGCCCCGCACGAGGTAGTCGCTTTTGTCGGCGGTGGCGGCAAGACCACGGCCATGTTCCGGCTGGCGGCCGAAATCGTCGCGGCCGGCGGCCAGGTGGTCACCACCACCACCACGCGCATCTTCGCGGCGCAGATTGCGCTGGCTCCCCGCCATGTGGTCGTGGCCGACGCGCCGGAGGCGTGGCCCGCCGCCCTGGCCGCCATTGCGGCGGCGCTGGCCGAAACCGGCCATGTGCTGGCGATTGGCCCGGTGGAGGGCGAAAGCGACAAAGCGCCCGGCGTGCCGCCGGGCTTCATCCCGCACTTGCAGGCGCTGCCCGGTGGCCCGGTGGTGGTGCTAGAGGCCGACGGTTCCCGCATGCGGCCCTTCAAAGCGCCCGCCGCGCACGAGCCAGTCATCCCGCCTGAGACGACGCTGGTGGTGCCTGTGGTCGGGGCCGATGTGTTCGGCGCGGCCCTCACCGACGTGCGCGTGCACCGGCCGGAGCTCGTGGCGCAGTTGGCCGGCGAGGAACTCGGCGCGCCCGTCACGCCCGCGCTGGTGGCGGCGGTGCTGGCCCACGCCGAGGGCGGGCTGAAGCACGTGCCGCCGCAGGCCCGCGTGGTCGTGCTGATCAACAAGCTCGACAAGCCCGAAGCGCTGGCCCCGGCCCGTGCGACGGCCGCATTGCTGCTGGCCTCGCCGCGCGTTGACGCTGTGGCGTTGGGCATGGTGGCCGCCGAGCCGCCCATCGCCGAGGTGTGGGGGCATGTGGCGGCGGTGGTGCTAGCGGCGGGGCGCTCCACGCGCATGGGCCGGCCCAAGCAATTGCTGCCGTGGGGGGCCGGCACCACTATAGTGGGCACAGTCGTCGCCCAACTGCAAGCCAGCGCCGTGAGCCAGATTGTGGTCGTCACCGGGCACGCACAGGCGGCGGTTGAGGCGGCGGCGCGGGCAGCCATCCGGCCCGACGGCCCGCCCGTCACCTTCGCGCACAACCCCGACTACGCACAAAGCGAAATGGCGCGCTCGCTGCAAGCCGGGCTGGCGGCGCTGCCGGCGGCCACCCAGGCCTTGCTGGTGGTGCTGGCCGACCAGCCGCATCTCGAACCGGCCGTCATTGCCGCCCTCATCGCGCGCTGGCGGGCCACGCGAGCGGCGGTGGTGGCCCCGTTCTTCGACGGGCGGCGCGGCCACCCCATGCTCTTCGACCGCTCGCTTTGGCCGGGCCTGCGCGCGCTGCCGCCCGAGGCCAACCCCCGCCAATTGCTGCAAAACGCCGGGCCAATCGCGGCCGTGGTGGTCGCCACCGACAGCGTTTTGCGCGACCTGGACACGCCCGAAGCCTACGCCGCCGCCCTGGCCGAGCAAAAGCCGCATTGATCGCTGGTATAATCCCTATAGATGGATCACAAAACGCTGACGGTTAACGGTCTGCGCCTGCATTACACCGTCGCGGGCGCCGGGCCGGATATTGTGTTTGTGCACGGCTGGGCCTCGTCGCGCCGCATGTGGACGAGCTTTCTGCCCCACCTGACCCGCTCGTTCCGCTGCTGGACGCTCGATCTGCCGGGCTTTGGCGACTCGGAAAAGCCCGCGCCGGGGTGGTATTCCATCCCCAACTTCACGGCCACGCTGCTGGCGTTCATGCACCAGCACGATTTGGAGCAGCCGCGGTTGGTGGGTCACTCCATGGGCGGCATGATCGTGCTCAACCTGGCGGCGCGCCACCCGGAGAGCCTGGCGCGGCTGGTGGCCATCAACCCGGTCGTCACTGGGCGCGCCAACCTCCGGCCGCTGGCGCGCCCCGATATCAGCCAGCGCGCGCTGGGCTGGGTGCTGCGGATGTCGCCCTCGTTGCTGCACCCGCTGCTCAGTCACCCGCTGGGCCACCGGGTGAGCGGCCTCACGTACATCCGCCGCCGCAATGAGGATTTCAACAAGGGCACGCCCGAGTCGCTGCTCTCGAGCGGCCGGGCGCTGATCGCCTACGATGTCTCGCCGCTGCTGGAGCGCATCACTGTGCCCACGCTGGTGATTGTGGGCCTGCAAGACGCCAACGTGCCCCCGGCCGAGGGGCGGCTGGCGGCCGAGCGCATTCCAGGCGGCCAACTGCACACCATGCGCGCGGGCCACTTGCCCACCGACGACCGGCCGGTCGAAACACTGCGAGTGCTGCAGGATTTTCTAGCATGAAATATCGCCTGTTTTGCGCGTTGGAACTGCCGCCCGAGCTGCTGGCGCAGTTGACCGAAGTGCAGGCCGCGTTCAAGGCGGCCACGCCGCGCGGCAGCGTGCGCTGGGCCCGGCCGCAGGGCATTCACATCACGCTCAAGTTTTACGGCGATGTGGCCGCCGAGCGCGTGCCCGACCTGGAAGCCGGCCTCAAGCGGGCCGCCGCCGCCGCCGGGCCGATCGCCCTCACGGTGCAGGGGCTGGGGGTATTCCCGAACCCCATTCAGCCGCAGGTGATTTGGGCCGGGCTGCTCGGCGACGTGGCGCCCATCACCCAACTGGCGGCGCAGGTAGAGGCCGAAGGCGTGGCGCTGGGCTTTGCAGCCGAGAAGCGCCCCTTCAAACCACACTTGACCCTCGGCCGCGTGCGCGCCAACCTGCGCCCCGCCGACCAGGTGGACCTGATGCGCTTTGTGGAACAGGCCCAGCAGCAAACGCTGGGGCAACTGCGCGCTGACACCTTGAGCCTCATGGCCAGCGAGCTGCGGCCCATGGGCGCGGTGTATGATCGGTTGTTCACGGCGCCGCTGGGCCTCGGCCCGGCCGGCGCGGTTTAGCGAACGGCCCGTCGGTAATCGTAAAGGAGAATTACTCTGGAACCACTCGAACTCGCGCGCACCCTGGTGGATGCCCTCGAAGAAAAGAAGGCCGAAGACATCGTCCTGCTCGATCTGCGCGGACAGTTGATGTTTACGGATTACTTTGTGATCTGCACCGGCACCAGCGACCGGCAGTTGTCGGCGCTGGCCGATGCCGTGGATGACGCCGCCCGCGACAAGTATCGCCTGAAGCGCCCGCGCATTGAAGGCCGCGCCGAGGGCGGCTGGCTGCTGATTGATTTCGGCAATGTGATCGTGCACGCCTTTTCGGAGCCGCAGCGCCACCGCTACAAGCTCGAAGAGCTGTGGCACGAAGGTAAAGTCGTGCTGCGGATTCAGTAAACCGCCGCGCTGGGGTTAGCCAACCAAAAACCGGGCGGTAACCGGCATTGTGCCTGTTCCCGCCCGGTTTGGCGTTAAG
>JAYUUW010000930.1:0-3517 GCA_043754665.1 Anaerolineales bacterium
CACTGGACCGTAGCGCAGGGCTGGTGCGCGCAGCTCGCCCCGCTGCCGATCAAAGCGGGCGAGGGCATCGCCGGGCAGGTGTTTGCCACCGGCCACACCCACCTCACCGCCGACCTGGCCGCCGACCCGCTGACCCATACCGCGCTGCGGGCCAACCTGCCCGCCGGCTGGGACGGCGCCGCCATTGCCATCCACACCGCCACCGAGATCGTGGGCGTGCTGTTCGTGAGCGTGCCCGCGCCGCGCGCCTTCGCGCCGCCCGAGGTGGCGCTGCTGACCACCCTGGCCGAGATGGCCGGCAACACCATTCACCGCATGCGGCTGCACGAGCAGACCGAGGCGCGTCTCAAGCGGCTCGATGCGCTGCGCACCATCGACCGGGCCATCAATGCCAGCCTCGACCTGCGCCTGACGCTCAACGTGCTGCTGGCCCAGATCACCAGCCAACTGCGGGTAGATAGCGCCGCCGTGCTGCTGGTGAACCCCGCCAGCCACACGCTGGAATTCACGGCCGGGCACGGCTTCCGCACCGCCGCGCTGCAGCACACCCACCTGCAATTCGGCGAGGGCTACGCCGGGCGCGCGGCGGTCGAGCGCCGCCTGGTGCGCGTGGCCGATCTGCGCGCCCGCCACACCGATTTTCTGCGCTCGCCGGCGTTTGCGGCCGAGCAGTTTGTGGCCTACTTCGGCGTGCCGCTGATTGCCAAAGGCGAAGTGCGCGGCGTGCTGGAGGTCTACCACCGCAGCGCGCTGGCGGCCGACCCCGAATGGCTGAGCTTTCTGGAAACGCTGGGCGGGCAGGCGGCCATTGCCATCGACAACGCCGTGCTGTTTGAAAACCTACAGCGCTCCAATATGGAGATCGCCCTAGCCTACAACGCCACCATCGAGGGCTGGTCGTACGCGCTGGAGCTGCGCGATGAAGCCACCCAGGGCCACACCCGGCGCGTCACTACCCTGACCCTGCGGCTGGCCCGCGCGCTGGGGCTGGAGGACAGCCAACTGGTGCATGTGCGCCGGGGCGCGCTGCTGCACGACATCGGCAAGATGGGCATTCCCGATCACATCTTGCGCAAGCCCGCGCCGCTGACCGAGGCCGAGTGGGAAGTCATGCGCCGCCACCCCGGTTATGCGCATGAGATGCTGGCCTCCATCGCCTATCTCGGCCCGGCGCTCGATATTCCATATTGTCATCATGAGTTTTGGGATGGCAGCGGCTACCCACGCGGGCTGCGCGGCGAGCAAATTCCGCTGGCGGCGCGCATCTTCGCCGTGGCCGATGTGTGGGACGCGCTGCATTCCGAGCGGCCCTATCGCGCGGCCTGGACGGCCGAGGCGGTGCTAGCCTACATTGTGGCGCAGTCCGGCCGGCAATTCGACCCGGCCGTGGTGGCCGCCTTTGTGCGGATGATGAGTGACGCCGGCGCGGACTAGCGGCTGCCTGCTTTGCGGGCGCGACCCCCACGCTCACAAGCGCCGGACGCATGGTCTCATCGGTCACGCGCCGCCGGTGGGCGTGCAGCGCCTAGAATCAAACAGCGGGCCAGCTTGGCACGATCCAAGCCGCCCGCTGCCAATTGAGAGTCAGGCCCGCGCTAAATCTCTTCGTAGCGCTTGAGGCCCAGCCGGCCCACCACGCCCGCCCGCTGCAAAATCTCGGCCAGCATCCAGGCCAGCAAGCCGCCCAGCAGCGCCCCGCTGATGGCCGCCGTGATCCCGCCCACCAGCATGTTCGCCACCGTGTTCTGGTGGAAGATAATCAGCCAGGCTTCGTCAATGATGACGTTGCCCAGCGCACCGGCCAGCAGCGCCGCCGGCAGGTTCGGCTTGTAGCGGAAAGCCGCCAGGCCCAGGTCGGCCCCCAGCCCTTCCAGCCCGGCCAGCACAATCGTCAGCGCGCCGGAGGGATTGCCAAACACCATCTCAATGAAGCCCTGCACCAGCCCGTAGAGCGTGGGCGCGCCCGGCCGGCAGACCAGCAGCCCGGCCAGCACCGGCGCGATCATATACACGCCCGACGCGCCGATCCAGCCGACCGGCCCCAGGAAGGCGAACAGCGGCGTGGCCGGGGCCATCAGCGGCGTCCAAATCCAGGCGGCCAGCAGCCCGCCAATGACGGCGATGACGGCCAGCGTGAGCAGGTCGGCAGTTGAAAGGTAACGGCGTTTGGCTTGCATGAGCTTCTCCGAGTGAACCCTTTACGCAATAGCGCGTCAGCCGCTGGGCACGAACGGCGCGCCATGCCCGGCCAGCACATAATAGTATAACGCGGCGGCGGTGACGGCCGCGTGCGCCAGCACAAACAGCCGCGCGCCCCAGGTGACCTGCGCCGGGTGCAGCACAGTGCGCTCAGTGTAAGCGCCAAAAGCGCGGCTGTCCATCGCCAGCGCCATCACCTGCGCCCGCCGCAGCCCGCTCACCAGCAGCGGCACAATCAGGCTGGCGCTCAGCCGCAGTTGCGCCGCCCAGCGGCCCACCGGCCCCCAGCGGCGGCGGCCCGCCCGGTATCCCGCCCGGTATCCCGCCCCCACCCCCCGCACCCGGTGGGCATTGGCCAGCACCTGGGCCTCGTTCTCCAACACCGGGATGAAGCGCAGCGCGGCATACAGCGTGAACCCCATCCGGTACGGCACCCGCGCCACCTGGATGACGCTCTCGACCAGGCGGGCCGGGTCGGTGGTGAGCGTGAAGATCAGCGTGAGGCAGGCCAGCGCCAGGATGCGGAAGAACACCGCCAGGCCGCTCAGCAGGCCGGCGCGCGTGATGGTGAATGGCCCCCACGCGGCCAGCGCCGGGCCGCCGCCCCGACTGTACAGGCTGTGCCACAGCAGCACCAACAGCCCAATGCCCAGAAAGAAGCTCAGCCCGCGCACAAAGGTCCGCAGCGGCAGGCGCGCCACGCCCAGCGCCAGCGCCGCCGCGTAGGCGAACCAGGCCAGGCCATAGCCGACCTCAAAGTGGGCCAGCACCGCCGCCAGCACCACCAGGTTCCAGGCGAACTTCCAGGTCGGGTCCATGCGATGGAAGAACGACGCGCCGGGGACGTACTGAAAGCGCGGCCTCATGCCGGTTCTCCCCGCACCCGCAGCGCAGCCAGCAGCGCGGCGGCCGTCAGCGCTTCGGGCATGGCCGCCCAGCCCCGCGCCCGCAGCGCGGCCGTCAACGTGTAAATTTCCGGCGCGTTGTGCAAGCGCGCATAGGCCAGCGGCGGGCCGTCGAACGCCACCTGCCCTGCGGCCATGACCACCAACCGCGTGCAAGTGCGCGCCGCCAGTTGCAGGTCGTGCGTGACGATGATGAGCGTAGCGCCCTGCGCGTTGGCCTGCTGCACCTGCGCCAGCAACTGGTCGGTGTGGCGCTGGTCTTGCCCGGTCGTCGGCTCATCGAGAATGAGAATTTCCGGCGCGAGCACCAGCATGGCCGCCACGCTCAAGCGGCGCTTCTGGCCCATGCTCAGCCGCAGCGGGTGCTGGGCGCGCACCGCTTCCAGCCCGAACAGCCGCAGCATGGCCGCCAC
>JAYUUW010000931.1:0-2472 GCA_043754665.1 Anaerolineales bacterium
GCTCTACCGCCTGGCCGAGCGGGCCACCCCGCGCATCAATGGCTGGTTTCGCGCCAGCCAGGTGCTCACCGCCCTGGTGTTGGCGTTAAGCTGGGGCGCGAACGACGCGCAGAAGGCCATCGGGCTGCTGGCGCTGGGCGTGGCGGCGGCCACCGGCGCCGCCTTCAGCATTCCCACCTGGACCATCCTGCTGGCCATGGGGGCCACGGTGTTGGGCGCGCTCACCGGCGGCACGCGCCTGCTGCGCACGCTCGGCGGCAAGTTCTACCGCATCCGCCCCATTCACGGGCTGGCGGCGCAGTTGGCGGCGGCGGGCGTGTCATTCGCGGCCACGGCCATCGGCGCGCCCGTCAGCACCACCCAGGTCGTCAGCACCACCCTGCTCGGCGCGGGCGCGGCCCAGCGCCTCAACATGGTGCGCTGGGGCGTCGTCACCGAAATCTTTTGGGCCTGGATGCTCACCGTGCCGGCCACCATGCTCCTCGGCGCGCTGGCGGTCCTGCTGCTCCAGCGGCTGCCGTACTTCCACTAACCCGGCCGGCGGATTTGTCACACACCTGCCCCCGCGGTTTGTGCGGGGGTGCCCAATGTCCTTTGTTGGGTTCCGAAGCGCGCATGGCGCTGCGCGCCAGCCCCCTCGGCTCAACCAGTCGCCAGCCGTCACCCACCCGCCGGATTTGTCATTCCGAACCCGGCCTCAGGCCGTTGGACCCTGCGCTCCCTTTGGGCCGGTGAGGAATCCGCAACTCGGACCTAATCGGCCCTGCGCCCAGCCGCGCCGTCCATGCCATATTCTGAGCAACCCGGCCTCAGGTCGTATGACCTCCCACTGCCTTTGCGCCGATGACGCGCAGCGTCTCGGCCGCGACCTACTCGGCGCTGCGCTCCCAGCCCGCGCAGGCGGGCTTTGCTTTGTGTTGCCGCGAATTTAGCGAAGCATCCCTTTGGGACATTCGCCGGGGTCAAAGTCGGCCACCATTTCCGGATGCACCCCGCGCGCACTCCTTTAAGGTTCGGCCGGAAACATGGTATACTTACTCTGATTTATACAACGATCTGGGCTGAGGGTGCGACTTGGCTCTACGTTTAGCCAAGAGGTACCCTTCAGTGAGCTTTAATCGTTTTGACTTCCACCCCGATGTGGCGGCGGGCATCGCCGCGCTTGGTTACGAAGACCCCACCCCCATTCAAGAACAAGGCATCCCCCCGGTGCTGGCCGGCCAAGACGTCATTGGCCTGGCGCAAACCGGCACGGGCAAAACGGCCGCCTTCGTGCTGCCGATCTTGCAGCGCCTGCTCACCGGCCCGCGCGGCAAGGTGCGCGCGCTCATCATTGCCCCCACCCGCGAGCTGGCCGAGCAGATCCACGAGGCCATCGGCCAGTTGGGCGCCAAGACCCGCCTGCGCAGCGTCACGCTCTACGGCGGCGTAGGCTTCCAGCCCCAATCCGCCAAGCTGCGCGCCGGCGTCGAGATCATCGTCGCCTGCCCCGGCCGCCTGCTCGATCATATCGGCCAGGGCACCGTCAACCTGCGCGGGCTCGAAGTGCTGGTGCTTGACGAGGCCGACCGCATGTTTGACATGGGCTTCCTGCCCGATGTGCGCCGGATCCTCAAGGCCCTGCCGGCCCAGCGCCAAACGCTGCTGTTCTCGGCTACCATGCCCGACGACATCAACAAGCTGGCCCGCGACATCCTGCGCCATCCCGTCACCGTCCAGGTCAACATCGACAAGCCGCTGTCGACCATCACCCACGCGCTCTACCCAGTGGCCAGCCACCTCAAAACCGAGATGCTGCTGGCGCTGCTCTACGGCACCGACACCGAGTCGGTGCTGGTCTTCACCCGCACCAAGCACCGCGCCAAGCGCGTGGCCCAGCAGCTCGAGCGGGCCGGCTTCAAGGCCACCTCGCTCCAGGGCAACTTGTCGCAGAACCGCCGCCAGGCCGCCATGTCCGGCTTCCGCGATGGCTCGTACCAGATCATGGTCGCCACTGACATCGCCGCCCGCGGCATCGACGTCTCCCAGATCACGCATGTCATCAACTACGACATGCCCGACACGGCCGACGCCTACACCCACCGCATCGGCCGCACCGGCCGCGCCGCGCGCACCGGCGACGCCTTCACCCTCAGCACCAGTGAGGACACCGAGATGATCCGCGCCATTGAGCGCGCCATGGGCAGCCGCCTCGAAAAGCGCACGCTCCCCAAGTTCGACTACAACGCCAAGGCCGAGGAGCCCGGCAAGAGCCGCCCATCCAGCCAAGACCGCATCCGCGCCCGCAGCAACGACCGCCCGGCCCAGCCGGCCGCGTCGTCGTCCAGCCAGCCCGCCGCCCCGGCCCGCCCCACCAGTGGCAATGGCGCCGGCCGTGGCCCCGCCCCCGCCGGTGGCTACGGGTCTAACCGCCCCGCCTCCGGCCCGGTGCACGGCGCGCGCCCCAGTGGTGCACCCCAGCGCGGCCGCCGG
>JAYUUW010000932.1:0-3471 GCA_043754665.1 Anaerolineales bacterium
GCCCAGTCGTTCCAGCAAGTCGCGGCGCGGCGCCACGTTGTGATAGGCGCAGAAAAGCTGCATGGCTTCGTCGGGCGTGATGCTGTCCGGCAGGCCCGCTGATTGCAGTTGTACGCCGATCAGGTGGCAGAGTTGGCGCGTCTCGCGGACCGGGTCTAGGCCGGCCACCCGTAACGAGCCGCCGGTGGGAGCGCGCAGGCCCTCCAGGCACTCCAAGGTGCTGGTCTTGCCAGCGCCGTTGGGACCGAGTAAGCCGAATATTTCGCCGGGCTGGACGTCGAAACTGATACCGTTCACGGCCACATACGAGCCGTACGTTTTGCGAAGGTCTTTAACTGCGATCACTGAATTTGGCATATGTTGTTTCAGCCCCCTGCGTTAGTCGCTGGCCGGGGTGCGATTCTGTTGGCGGCGGCGGCCCAGCGCGTCGTGGCCCCCAATCCCCTCAGTGCGGCGCAACCCTGATTTGAATACACCCAATCTCACTCTATCGTTCCAACCCTCGGGCGGCCAGTGATGAATGTCAGCCGACATTCGTTACATCGTCGGAGTGGCCTGGTGCTATGCTTTCCGGGTACTTAGCTCCCGCCAGGGTAAGCTGGCCAGAGAGGTGAGGCTATGACGACCCTAGATGCGTTTTCGCGACCTGTTCATCACAAGGCTTGGACGGTGTGGGCCCGGTGGACGGCCGGCATGACGTTAGGGGAGTTTGTGGGTTTTGCGATCCCAGCCGTGGTGGGGGCGCTGGCCGTCCAGCGTTTTCCCGATGCGGCCGGGCCAGGCGCGCGTATGGCCGTGGCCCTGCTTTTGGTTGGCGCCGGCACGTTGGAAGGGTGCGTCTTGGGGTTCGCTCAGGCCCTGGTGCTCAGGCGCTACCTGCCGGGTTTCTTGATGCGCCCGTGGATTCTGGCGACAGCCGCTGGGGCCGCGCTGGCCTGGGCCATTGGCATGCTGCCCAGCACGGTCGGGGACCCCACCGCCCTACCGCCGCTGGTGCTGTGGCTGGGCGTGGCCGTCCTGGGTCCTGTGCTGTTGGTCTCACTGGGTGCTGCACAGTGGCTGGTGCTGCGGCGACAGCTTGCCTACGCTGCCAACTGGATCTGGCTGAGCGCCGTAGCGTGGCTGGCCGGGCTGGCCGTTGTTTTTGCAGGCATGTCGCTGACGCAAGCGGGCGACCCGACGTGGCGCCTGATCACAATCGCGGCTATTTCGGGGCTGCTGATGGGCGCGACCGCCGCAGCGGTTTCAGGGGCAGGCTTGGTCTGGCTGCTGGCGCGTTCTGTGGGTCGTCCGGGTCAACGGGGGCCCAATCGTCTTGAGTTGGAGAATGGCGTGAATTAGAATGCCCGCGCCATACTGGGCAGGGTTCGTTCCAACTGAATGGCACCGGGCCACTGGTTTTCGAGTGGCCCGGAGGTCAAAAGTACGGGTTGCCAGATAGCAACTCATCCGGTGGTCCGGGTGCAGTCTCAGGCGGGGCCCTCGGAACGCTGGCGGCCGCAACTCGGCGCCCGGATCAATACACTGGCGATCCAGTCATCCCCAAAGTCCGAACTTCTGGCCCCTAAGACCGCCCGTAACTTTTACACTGCGCTCAGCACCTGCTTCGCTGGGCCGGCGACGAATTCCAATTCGAGCGCCCAATGAAAGGGTCTGTGTCAATCGAACACCTGCTCTCCCGCACTTGCCATGCTTCCATCCCAGGTGGACCCACCAGGCGCGGTGTCAGGTCAAGCAGCTTAATAGGAGCCAGGGGCCAACTTACCCCGGTCTAGCCCCGGATTGATGTACTTTTGATATATCGGCTTGAGTAAGCCGCCAGCCCACTGACCGAAGGCCGTGTGGAACGCTGGCGTTGCTATTGGTTCAATTTGCGCCTTGGGCGCGTCTTCAGGTCTGCGGTGTCCAGTCGCGCTAGAGGCCCCACTCGAACTGCGACAGCCGCTCCGGCCCGGCCGCCGTCACCCGGATCACCTTCTCGTAGCGCACGCCGAAACTGCCGCCCGCGTCTTCATCTGCGCCAGCCGGGCCGCCCTGCGCGTCATTGACGACCACGCTGCCGGCCAGCCCCGGCTTTAGTCGCCGGTTGACCACCACCGCGGCCGAAAATTTGGCCAGCGCTTGTTCCAGGTCGGTATCTTCCAGGCGCGAACTTCACAGGATAATGCCATCGACGCGCTCGTCTTCGAACGAGTGCAGAATACTGATCTCGCACTCCGGCGCTTCATTCGAGTTGCAGAGGAAGACGTTATAGCCCAGCGCGTAGGCCCGGCCCACCACGCCCTGCGCCACCGACGAAAAGAACGGGTTGGCAATATCGGGGACCACCAGGCCAATGGTCTCCGTGCGGCGGGTCGCCAGCCCGCGCGCCAGGCTGTTGGGCCGATAGCCCAGCCGTTCAATGACCGCTTGCACGCGCTGGCTGGTGGCGGCCCGAATCTCGCCTTTGTTATTCAGCACGCGCGAGACGGTCATCGTAGAGACCCCCGCCTCGTGGGCCACGTCCGCAATCGTCACCCGATGGGCCATGTCGTATCCTTGAGCCGTTCAGTAAACAGGGGCAGTTAGCGCTAACGTGAACGGTAACAGTTTTTACAAGCGATTGGAGTGTGTGTCAAGCCCAGTTGGGATTGGGCAGCGATGCAACCGGTGAGGGCCAAGCCTTCCCCTTCAAATACACCACGCTATCACGCCTCCCTTGGCCAGCGCCCAGGTAACAAACAAGCCCACTTCTTGAAGCTGTGGGCTTGTTTTCCTGTGTGGCTAGTGGGACTCGAACCCCGGCCTTTTGGTCCGCAATTACAGGGCTGGGCCGTCCAGGGCGTCCAAGGCGTCAAAACCTTACGCAGCGCCGCGTGCCAATGCGTTCTGTGAACGGTGAGTGGGGAGTTTATGTCGGGAATGTCTGGATCACATGCCGGTGATCGGCGAGCTCCAGTGCTTCGCGTCCTGAAGAAATACGGTTCCTACTTCAATCCGGCGCGGCCGCACCAGGGAATCGAGCAGCACACCCCGCCGCCCACGGGATCACCACCTGGCAAGGCTAAGGCAAGGAAGGTGCTGGCGTTCCCAGTGTTGAACGGGCTGCACGATGATTATCGTTGGGCCGCCACCTAGCCTGGTGTTGGCGAAAAACGGGCGGATGAAAGGTGTAGCCAGCACAGCGGTGAATTGGCTCCCACGGATAGCGGGACGACTCCCTCCGTTGACGCCCATTTGCGCATTATAATACCCAAGCTCGGCCTTTTCGTGATCAAGGACGCCTCATGAACCTGCTCAAGAAGCTCCTGGGCCTCGCCTCCCCCCAGCCCCCGCCGCAACGGGTCTCCCCCGCCTCCGCTGGCCTGCCCCGCACCGGCGATGTCTTGCCGGCCTCGCTCCAGGCGCACTCGCAGTTCATCAAGCGCATCAATTGCCCCCGCTGCGGCGCGCCGAAGACCTTGCCGTCCGCCACCGCCTACCTGTACTGCG
>JAYUUW010000933.1:0-1595 GCA_043754665.1 Anaerolineales bacterium
TACTTCGTGAAATTATTAGCGAGCCACTACCCGTTTTCCACCACAGTGGCCCGCCAATATTCATGAGTGTATTGACTACACAAATTAAGCCAATTGGGTCTATACTCTCCTCGTCAGCGCAACCACTCTTAGAGGAGAAAATTGCATGAACAGCCTGCGCAAGGAATTCAACACCACCACGCTCGTCCTCATCCCGGTGGCCATTGCTATCAACATCGCCCTCGGCCACACCATCTACACCCTCAAACTGCCCTTTTATCTCGACTCCATCGGCACCATTCTGGTCGGCGTGCTGGTCGGGCCATGGGCGGGGGCGCTCACCGGCCTGCTGTCGAACCTGATTTGGGGCTTCACCGGCCTCAACCCGTCTTACGCGCCGTTCGCCGCCGTGGCCGCCGTCATCGGCATCTTGGCGGGCCTGGCCGGCGAAGCGGGCTGGGTCAAGAGCTGGTGGAAGGCCATCCTCACCGGCCTGGTGGTCGGCTTGATTTCCGCCGCCGTCTCGGCCCCCATCTCGGCGTATGTCTTTGGCGGCGTCACCGGCTCGGGCAACGACGCGCTGGTCGCCATGTTCCAATCGTTCGGCGCCAGTGTGCTGCCGGCCAGCTTTGCGCAGGGCGCGCTGACCGACCCGGTTGATAAGGCCATCAGCTTCCTGCTGGTCTGGCTCATCATGATGGCGCTGCCCATGCGCTTCCGCGCCCGGTTTCCGCAGGGCCAGGCGGCCCCCACGAACGCTAAGGCGCGCCGCTAAGCGCTACCCACCCCGGCGTACCCCGCGCGGCGGATTGGCTTGAAACGGGCTGATCCGCCGCGCCCCAGCCGTGCCCGACCAATTTAGCATCTACCTCAGCCGGCCGAGCTGGCTGCACGCGCTGCACCCGGTGACCAAACTGGTGCAGGCGCTTTGCCTGCTGGCCGCCGCCCTGCTGCTGCCGGGGCTTTGGACCACCTACCTGCTGTTTGTGCTGCTGGTGGTGCCGCTGGCGGCGGGCGGGCAGGTGCTCGGGCCGCTGCTGCGGGCGGTGTGGCCGGTGGTGCTGCCGTTTGCCATCTCGGTCTTTCTCATTCAGGGCTTTGTGCGGCCCAGCGGCACCCCGCTGTTCAGCGTTGGCTTCATCACGCTCAAGCGCGAGGGTCTGCTGTTTGCCATTGCCGCCGTGGGCCGCATCTTGGTAGTCGTCAGCAGCTTCATCCTCTTCGCCCTGACCACGCGGCCCGATACGCTCATGATTAGCCTGGTGCAGCGCGGCGTGCCGGGCGGCCTGGCCTACATCATCGTCGCCACCATCCAACTCGTGCCGCGCTTCCGCGCCCGCGCCGCCGCCATTCTTGACGCCCAGCGGGCGCGCGGCCTGGAGACCAGCGGCAGCCTGCGGCGGCGGCTGAGCGCCATCGTGCCGCTGGTGGTGCCGCTCATCCTAAGCAGCCTGGTCGATGTGGAGGAACGCGCCATGGCGATTGAGGCCCGCGCCTTCAACCACCCCGGCCCCAAGACCAGCCTGATTGAGATCACCGAGGCCGGCTGGGAGCGCCCCGCCCGCTGGCTGCTGCTGCTGACGGTGCCGCTGTGCCTCGGCCTGCGGCTGTGGCTC
>JAYUUW010000934.1:0-4293 GCA_043754665.1 Anaerolineales bacterium
TGATAAAACACGGCCGTTTGCCACCACTCTGCTGACTGCATGCGCGCTTTCCCTTCTCCGGGTATATTATCGCCCGGGGCCGGTCGCTATGTGGGCAGCCGGCCGAGCAGTTCCAGCATACAATTTAGCACAGCGCAACGGTTGCACCCCGTTCTCAAAGGAGTTTGGTATGCGTCGAGTCTTTTTCTTCACCTTAACCGCTGTGATCTTGGCGGGGATGCTGTCGTCATTCTGGACGCCAGGCGCCACGCCTACCTATGCCGGAGGCCCGGCCGGTATCAATACGGCGACCAACACGCCCACGAACACCACTGTGCCCCCGTCGGCCACCTCGACCAACACACCGACGAACACCGCCGTAATCCCCTCGGCCACCTCGACTAATACACCCACCAATACGGCCGTGGTCCCCTCGGCCACCTCGACCAACACGCCCACCAATACCGCCGTGATCCCCTCGGCCACCTCGACTAACACGCCCACCAATACCGCCGTGGTCCCGTCGGCCACGTCAACCAACACGCCGACCAATACTGCCGTGGTTCCGTCGAACACGCCGACCAATACGCCCACCAACACGGCCGTGGTCCCCACGCCCACCCGCACGGCCACGCCCACTCGCACGGCCACGACCACCCAAGGCCCGATCCGCTTCCCGCTCATCCTGCGCCAGCCGACCTTTACGCCCACCGCCACGGCCACCGCGACCAAAACGGCCACCATCACCCGCACGCCCACCAAGACTTCCACCGGTGTGCCGGGGGCCACCACGCTCACCGGCCAACTGGCGCGGGTGGAGCCGACCAAACCGAGCTATGCCACGTTCATTGAGAACGTCAAGTTCTACGAGTGGATTTTCAATCCCACTGGCCATACCCTGAACTTCGGCATTCTCGGCGTCAACACCCGCCAGCCGAATGGCGTCTACCTGCCCTTCAAAACCAGTTGGGACGGCGCCGGTGGTTCCGGCGGCTTCTTGTCCATCTTTGCCGGTTGTCACGGCCCGGCCGGCATCCCCTGCTCCGGCGGCGATGGCCGCCACGAGGACCATATCGGCGACGGCCCCAACGAGCACTCGCCCTGGGAAATCACGCAGACGGGCGTCTACCGGTTGACGTTCCACGTTTGCTATTCCAGCTACTCGGCTTGCCAGCAGCCCGGCAGCAATTGGCAGCAGCTTTCCGGCCCGGTTAACTTCACGGCCATCAACTGGACCCCCACCCCTTCGGCTAACGTTGCCAATCCGACCGCCACGCCCGATTTCAGCGCCGCCGACTACGGCCCAATCTGCTACCTCATCACCGATGAGCCGGGCGGCACATACCTCTCTTGCCCCAAGCCGGAGTCTAAGCACCGCCCGCTCGCCCGGCACCCGTAACCGCCCGAGCGTTCCACCCTTAACTCAAACGGCCGGCATGGACACTTGCTCCATGCCGGCCGTTCTATTTTCTAGCTTCCATCTTCACTTCGCAGTGTCCGCCTGACCAACTACCCTCTGTTATTGCTGCCCGCCCACTTCCCACTTCTCACATCCCACCTCCCACCTCCGACATCCGACTTCTGACCTCCGACCTCTATTCCGACCTACAGCCACACCGTCCGCACATCCACCACCTGCGGCAGCGCCCGCAGCGCCACCAGCGACTCCGGCGGCACCACGCTGTCCAGGTTGATAAACGAAAGCGCCGTTCCCCCCGGCGTGTCGCGCCCCAGCCGCCACTCGGCGATGTTCACGCCGTAGTGGTACAGCAGCGTCCCCACAATGCCGATGACCCCCGGCACATCGCGGCTGTGCATGATCAACACCTGCCCTTGGGGCCGCGCATCCATGCGGAATTGGTCGAGCTGCACAATCCGGCTCTCCGCGCCGCCGAACAGCGTCCCGGCGATGGTCCGCTGCCCGCCCGGCCACCGCACCCGGCACGAGATCAGGTTGGCATAATCGGCCGTCTCCAGCCCGCGCGCCTGCGCAATCGTAACGCCGTGCTGGCCCGCCAGAACTGGCGCGTTCACGTAATTCACGGTCCCCGGCAGCCGGTGGCTCAACAGCCCCTTCAACAGCGCCACCGCCACAGCCTTCACCAGGCCGTTCATCTCCGCCCCCTTGACCTCCACCTCCACCTGCTGCACCAGGCCCTCGGCCATTTGGCTTTGCAGCGCCCCTATCCGCTCGGCCAGTTCCAGGTACGGCCGCGCCCGCGTAAAGTCGGCATTGACGGCGAACGGCAGGTTCACCACATTCGTGTAATCGGTGCCGCGCAGCGCGCCCAGCACCTGCCGCGCAATTTGCGCCGAGGCCTCGCGCTGCGTCTCGGTCGTGCTCGCGCCGATGTGCGGCGTCAGCACCACGTTGGGCAGGGTGCTCAGCCCGTCGTCGGCCGGCGGCTCCTGGGTGAACACATCCAGCGCCGCGCCGGCCAGCCGTCCCGTGCGCAGCGCCTCCGCCAGCGCCGCCTCGTCCACCAAGGCGCCGCGGGCGCAGTTGATGAGCCGTGCGCCGGGCTTCATCTGCGCCAGTTCGGCGCGCCCAATCAGGTGGGTGGTCTCGGGCGTCAGTTCGGCGTGCAGGCTCACAAAGTCGGCCTGCGCCAACACCTCGTCGAGCGTCGCCAGTGTCACGCCCAGCCGCCGCACCGCCGCCTCGTCGGTCGTATAGGGGTCGTAGGCCAGCACCGCCATGCCAAAGGCTTGCGCCCGCGCCGCCACCAGCCGGCCCACGCGCCCCAGCCCCACCAACCCCAGCGTCTTGCCATGCAGTTGCGCCCCGGTGAAGCGCTCGCGCGCCCACTCGCCGCGCCGCATGGCCGCATCGGCCGCCGGCACCTGGCGGCACAGGGCCAGCATCAGCGCCAGCGTGTGCTCGGCCGCCGACAGGCTGTAGGCCTCCGGCGTGTGCATCACCATCACGCCGCGGTCGGTGGCCGCCTCAATATCAATGTTGTCGAGCGACAACCCAGCCCGCGCCACGACCTTTAGCTTGGCGGCCAGCGCCAGCAGGGCCGCATCCACCGGCGTTTGCGACCGCGTGATGACGGCGTCGTACGTGCCGATGCGCGCCTCCAGCTCGGTGCGGCTCACGCGGGCGTCGTCCACCTGCGCGTCCGTCGCGGCCCGCAGCAGGCTCATGCCTTCCGGCAGAATTTCGTCAACCACTAGGATGTGAAACATAAGGGGAACCCGACTCGCTAAGCGTTTGCCGCTGTCAGCCGCCGCAGCAGCGCGGCCCGCGTGGCGGCGCTGGCAAACACCACTTCGCCGCTCCGCAGCCGCGACACGCCCTCGGCGTAGGCCGCCGCCAGGGCAGGGCGCTCAGCAGCCGGGGCCGGCAGGGCGGGGCGTGCCAGCGCCAACGGCAGCACCGGCGCCAGGCTGGCCGTGCGGATGAACACCTCGGCTTGGGCCGCCACGCGCTCCCGGCTGACCACGCCGCCGAAGCCCACAAATAGCTCCACGCCGGCCCGCGCCTCCAGGTCTGAGGTGCCATCGCCAATGAGCATGGCCCGGCCCCGGTGCTGGGCCCGCAGCCGCCGCACCACTTCGAGTTTGCCGCTTCCAATGGTTAGCGGCCCGCCATCATGGCCGGCGTAGCGCTCGTCGGGGTTGCCGTGGCGGTGCTTCCACGTCTCCCACCAGCGCCCGCTGAGCTCGTCGTATTCCGTGCCCACCGCGTAAATGTTTTCCGGCGGCAGCCCGAGCGCCACGCCCAGGTCGCGCACCGGCTCCGCCAGCCCGCCGCTCACAATGAACACCTGGCGGTCGGCCGCCAGCAAGGCCGCCACCACCTCGGCCGCGCCCGGCAGCAAATGCTCCCGGTAAAGCTGTCCCAGCCGCCGCATCTGCTCGCGCGTGGGTTGCAGCAAGTCGAGCCGCCGGCTGTACACCGCTTCCAGCGGCACCTCGCCGTTCATGGCTTGCGTCGTTAGCGCCGCCACTTCGGCGTCGCGCCCCTGCCAGCGGGCCAGTTCGTCAATGCCTTCTACCTCGGCCAGCGTGCTGTCGCAGTCGAAAATCACCAGGTCAAACGGCGCCCAATCGGCCCGCGCACGGGTGGCCGGCGGCGGTTCGGGCGTGGGCAATGGGATGGCAGGGGGCATGCGCGTCAGTATACCAAAGCGCCTCCGCTGCCCTAGCCAGCAATCGGCCAAAGATTCCCCGCCCGCAATTGGGACATCTGACCAAAGCCGCCCCAGCCAGGCCTGGCGTACTCCTTGTAAAACGATTGTGCCGGCCGTCGAGAGCGCCTCATCCCACACGGCCGCATCGGTTACATCCGCTACGCGCAGCGATCCGTTG
>JAYUUW010000935.1:0-1948 GCA_043754665.1 Anaerolineales bacterium
GCGCTGCCCATCATCGCGGCCGACGCGCCGCCGCCGGCCAGCGCCCCCACCAACACCAGCGCGCCGCCCCCGGCCAACACGAACCCGCCGCCGCCGGCCGCGCCCACTGCCACCAGCGCGCCGCAAGGCTCGCGCGGTGTGGTCCTCATCTCGTTCTCGGTGGAGAACGCTTCGGCCGCCGTGGGGCAGGATGTGTGGTTCAACTTCCAGGTCAAGAACACCAGCCAGGCGGTGGTGGCCTATGGCGCGCTGGCGGCCCACACCGATGCGGGGGTGACGGCGCAATCGTGGACCAACGAGTCGCTCGACCCCGGCGAGACCCTGGGGCCCTGGCGCGACCACATCAACTTCAGCGCGGCCGGCACCTATCAGCTCTACCTGGGCATTTGTTACGGCGACAAGAACGCCTGCCTCGCCTCCGGGGCCAGTTGGGACCGGCTCTCTAATTACATCACCATCACCATTCAATAGCCACAGGGAGTCTGGCCGATGACGCCTAACCCGCTTCGTTCGCGCACCAATCTATCGCTCTTTATCGGTCTGTGGCTGGGGCTGACCGCCATGGTGGGGGTGTGCGCCTTTGGCGTCATCTTCTACCTGCTCTCGCGCAATGCCACGCCCGCCGCCACCGCCACCCGCGCCGTCGTGGCCACCCAAACGCCGGCCGTGGCTTCTACCGCTACCCCGCCGCCCGTGCCGGTGGTGACCGAACTGCCCACCGCCGAAAGCATTGAAGGCGGCGGCCCAGCCTGCACCTTCCGCCCGGAGCCGGCCTCGGGCTTTGGCTATGGCATTCAGAGCCATGTGTTCGTGGGCGACAACGCCTACTGGCTGGGCGTCATCTCGGACAAGCTGGGCTTCAACTGGGTGAAGATGCAGGTGCGCTGGTACGACTTGCAGCGCGACAACGTGGAGCCGTTTTGGGATGTGCTCGACGCCGCCATGAACGAGGCCTGCAACAAGGGCCTGCGCGTCATGCTGTCGGTGGTGGCCGCGCCCGACTGGACCCGCGCCGCCTCGATGCCCGCGCCGGAAGGGCAAGAAGCGCCGCCCGACGATCCGCAGGCCTATGCCGAGTTTCTGGCGCGCATCCTCGACCGCTACCCCGGCCGCGTGGGCGCGATTGAGGTCTGGAACGAAATGAACCTGGAGCGCGAGTGGAACACGGCCGAGGGCGTCAGCCCGACGGCCTACATCGCGCTGCTGCAAGCGGCCTATACCACCATCAAGGCCGAAGACCCCAGCATCACCGTCATCTCCGGCGCGCTGTCGCCGACCGGCATCAACTGCAACGGCAGTTTCCCCGACTGCCAGCCCACTGGCCGCCCCATCGTCATCGACGATGTGACCTACCTGCATGCCTTTGTGGATAACGGCGGCCTGGACTACGTGGACTGCATTGGCACGCACTCCAACGGCACCAACCTGCCGCCCACCGCCGACGGCGCTAACCCGCCGCCGCGCGAGGGCCAGGCCTTCGGCGGCCCGTGGGACAACCCGCACTACTCCTGGGCGCTGAAGAGCCAGGTGGAGACCTACGCCGCCATCCTCAACGGCCAGAAGCAGCAGTGCGTCACCGAGTTCGGCTATGCCTCGCCGGTCGATGGCGTCTACCCGGGCAACTTCGCCTTCGCCGCCGATGTGACCGCCCAGCAGCAGGCCGACTATCTGGTGCAGGCCTTCGACTGGATGCGTGGCTCCGGCCAGGTGAAGATGGCCTTCCTCTTCAACCTGGACTACGCCCCCAAGGGCGGCGATCCGGCCTCGGACGACAACGTGATCTTCAGCATCTTGGACCGCAGCGGCATCCCGCGCCCGGCCTTCGATGCCCTTAGCGTTATGCCCAAGCCATAAGGGTCGCGTTGACAACTCACCCGGCCCAGCGCCGGCGGGCGTTTAGGGGCCTGCTGTTGGCGCTCGCCTTGGCGGCGTGTGTGGTGTCGCCCAC
>JAYUUW010000936.1:0-1802 GCA_043754665.1 Anaerolineales bacterium
TGTGCAGCGCTTCCGCCGTTGTGCCGGGCGCTAGATGCCCTACATATAACTTTGCGTCCATGAACTGGCTCCTCTATTGAGTACCATCGAACGGGCAGGTGCGGGCCAACGGCCCCGCTGCGGGGGCAGAAAATCGATCGGGCGCGGCGGTCTGGTCGCCGGCCGGGGCCAAGCCAGCGCCAGCGGTTGACCTACCCGGCGGTTAGGCCCGGCGCCCGGCCAGGTTTTTTCGGTTGAGCGGCTGGTGGGTAGTCGATGGCTGCGGTAGAACTCTGCCCACTGTCACGATCGTCAGCGGCATTGGGTCGGCTGGGCAGCGTGGGCAAAAATCCAACACTTGCCCTGTAAGTATAGTAACACAGCGTCTCAAGGGCGTCACAAAGCCGCCGGCCGCCCCAGCCTGGCTCCTTTGTGACGCGCTTGAGACGCCTGGCCTTTAAAGTGGCTCCAGACAAAGGAGTCTCAAGCCATGCCGACTGAAATCAGCACCACTGCCTCCAAACCGGTCAAAAGCCTCGCCGCTCCCAGCCGGGTGTCCAAGAGCAAGCGCGCCCACAAACGGCGTCTCAAGCAGGCGGCCCGCAAGAACGCCGGCACGCCCAGCTAACTTTGCCCGCAGGGGCGGCGCTACACCCCGCGCAGTTGATAGGTGAACTGATACTGCGGCGCGCGGAGTTGGTAGGGCGGCAGCGTGTCCGGCCCGCACGAGCCGGTGCCCAGCCCCCGGTGCGCGGCGTCGAGGGCGAGCAGCACTTCCGGGCGGGGGTGCAGGTCAACGGTGTGGCGGGCCGCAAATAAATCCTCGGCCGTGAAGTGCGACACGTTGAACTCGAACTGGGGCGCGCCCTGCACTTCCAGGCCGCCGCCGGCCGCGTCGGTGAGCGTCAGCCAGCGCGTGTCGGTGTGATGGCCGTGTTCCTGCGGCAGGATGTAGGGCACATACTCGGCGCTCACCGTGCTCTGGTAGCGCCCGACCAGCGTGGCGGCCTTCCGGTCCCAATAGTTTTCGAGCGGCCCGCGCCCGAAGTACGCGAGTTGTTCCAATCCCGGCCGCAGCGCCAGCGCCACGCCGACGCGCGGGAGGTCCACCATATCTGGCCCCAGGCTGACCGTGTTCTCCACGCGCAGTGCGCCGCTGTCCAAGAGTGTATAGCGGGCCACATGCACCAAGTCATTCCACTGGCCGCGGCCCGACGCTCGGTGTGTGACCACCACCGTCGGCGGTGTGCGGCGCTGCGGCGGCACCTCCACGCTGACCAGCCGCTGCTTCAGATCGTTTAGCCCGAGCGCCAGCCAGCGCGCCAGCGGCTTGCTCGCTTCCCCCGGCCGGCCGGCCCACAGTTTCAACCCGTCATTATCCGTCGCGGCGCGCCACACGTTCAGGCGCGGGCCATGGTGCAGCCGGTTGGCCGTGCCGCCGAAGAACACCAACTCGCCCGTCGTTTGGTCAAACTCGGCGCGGACCGAGCCGGCCGTGAGGGTCAGGCGCTCTGCCTGCGCCGTGGCCCGCACCTGTGCAGCGCTGTGCGGCACGCGTGCTGTCGTCGCCCGTGCCTTCTTCGCCGGCAGCGGCAGTTGCTGCCAGCCCACCAGATGACCGGCCGCCGCCCACAGCGTGGCCCGCTTCTGGTAGAAGCGGACGTTTAGAAATTCCTCCTCCGCCCCGCTGCCCCGCGCCGCCGGCGGCAGCCCCAGCGCCTGCGCCGCGCCGGGGGCCGCTTTCAATGTAGGCAACTTGCCCCGCGCCACGACCACGCCCGCTCGCGTGCGTTCCCATTCGCCGCGCAGTTCGCCCAGCCCCA
>JAYUUW010000937.1:0-1745 GCA_043754665.1 Anaerolineales bacterium
TCCGACCTCCGACCTCCGACCTCCGACCTCCGACCTCCGACCTCCGACCTCCCACCTCTCACCTCCCCTTATTGACCCCAATCCCGAATCCCCTCATAATGCCGTTAACGAAAACGTACCCCCCGGCTGAACCTCTGCCGGGGGCCGTGGGTAGTCTATCGAACATACAACCTATGAGCGACGACGCGCGCTTAATCCTGAGATTGCAATCGGGCGATCTTGAAGCTCTCGGCCAGCTTTACGATCGCCACCGTCTGCCGGTCTTCCGCACCGCGCTGGCCATTACCCATGACCAAGACGCGGCCGAAGATATCCTGCAGGAAGTCTTTTTGCGCCTGCATCAGTACGTGCACCGGGTCGACACCTCGCTGCCCCTGTCGCCCTGGCTGTACCGCATCACGGTCAATCTCAGCTACACCTACGTCACCCGCCGCAACAAGTGGCGCGTGCCGCTGGAAGACTTTGTGGATCAGCTCATCGGTCCGGCCAAGTACAGCCCGGAGCCGGAGGCCGAGCGCCACGACGACCTGCGCGTCATGCAGAAGGCCATCGACACCCTGCCCTTCAGCCAGCGCGTGGTGATTGTGTTGTATTACTTGAATGATCTCAGCCTGGCTGAGATTGGTGACATCCTGGGCGTACCGGTTGGAACCGTTAAGTCACGTCTGCACTACGGGCGCGAGAACTTGCGCCGCCAGCTCGAAGGCTCCGGGCAGACGTCTGAGGTGCAATATGAGTTCACGTGATCGCCGCGAGTCGCTCGACCCCTTAGAAATCGCCCTGCGCGAGAGCCTGCGCGCTAACGCCGCGCATGCCATCCCCGCGCCCGATGTCCGCCGCCAACTGCTCCAGCGCGCGGCCCGGCAGCAGCGCCGGTTCCCCTGGCGACTGTCGGTCTCGTGGCCCGGCTTGTTCCGCGACAACCATGCACCGCACGATCACCGCGCGGCCCAGCACCACCTGCTCTACGTGGAAAACCTGTTTGGGCCGCGCCTGGGCTGGTTCTCCTTTAACCAGCTCATGCGTTAAGCCCCCGCCCAGCGCCTGTGACTGTCTCACTCGGCGCGGCCCTCCCCACCGCCGCCTTGCTCCAAGTCGACCAACTGATCCCCGCCGGCCGCCCGCCGGGCCGCCGCAACGCGCCGCCGCCCATGTCGCCGGTCAGCTTCACCCAGGCCGCCGGCGAGCGCCTGGCCATCGTCGGCCCGGCCCTGCCAGTCTCCGCGCTGGCCCGCGCCGTGGCCCTGATTGACAAGCCGGCCGGCGGGCGCGTGCGGCTGGGCGGCGACGACCTCACCCGCGCCTGGGGCGGCCGGCTGCGCACCCTGCGCCGCGCCCTGCAATACGTGGGCGGCGAAGGCCGCCGCGCCCTGCCCCCCTACGCCTCCATCGACGCCATCTTGAACGAGCCGCTGCAAGTGCACCGCCTGGGCCGCCCGGCCGAGCGCCGCGCCCAAGTGGCCGCCGCCGCCGAGGCCTGGCAGGTCAATGCCTGGCTGCTGGCCGGGCGCGTCTCCGGGCTGTCGAGCGCCATGTGCCAGCGCGTGTCGCTGGCGCGGGTGTGCCTGCTCCAGCCGCGCCTGCTGGTCTGCGACCGCCTCACCGAGCGCCTGGAGCCGGCCGCCGTGCAGCCGCTGCTCGACCTGCTGGCGGCCTACTGCGACCGCACCGGCCTGGCCTGCCTGCTCATCACCAGCGACCCGGCCCTGGCCGCCGGCTTCGCCACCCGCACCCTGCGCCTCGAC
>JAYUUW010000938.1:0-2793 GCA_043754665.1 Anaerolineales bacterium
CTGGCCCGAAGTGCTGCGTTTCCCTTCCTTTGGGGTACAGCGGTCAGATAGCATCTTTCAAGTACCCACCGTGCGATGAGCCGGCCCCTTGACGTTGAACTGTCCGCCAGTCGCTCGCGTTGCTCCGAACATGCCGGGGCGGCGCCGATGGCCGAAAGGCCGATGAGGTCTGAAGCGAGATTTCTCACCCGCTTGAAGGCAGCGTGAGGGCCAATCGCCTGAGGCGGGCTTCGAAATGACAAATCAAAGGGGAAGTTGCGGCGATGGCCTGTCTGAGCCGAGGGGCCGGCCTCCTGACGTTGAACTGTCCGCCGGCCAACCTGCCGTCGCCTCGCCGCCTTAAACACCGAGCGCGCCCGTTGCCGAGCGCGCTCGTGTTAATCTGCTGCGTAATCTCAGCCGCCCGCGTTAGCGCATCGCTAACCGCAGCCGGCGCACCACAATCACCACCGCAATCAGCGCCATGCCCAGGATAATCAGGCCCGGCACCCCCACGTCATCCGCAAAGCCCGTGTCCGGCAGTTCGGTCGGCCCCGGCGTCACCGACGGCCCCGGCACACTTGTGCCCGGCGTCCCCGTCGTCGTCACCTGCGCCACCTGCGTCCCCGCCACCGGGCTGGGCGTGCGGCTCGCCACCCGCGTCGGCGTCGGCCCCGTCGGGCTGGGGCCGGCCGTCGGCGTGTTGGTCACATCCCCGCCCACCACCTCCGCCTCGGCCGTCGTCGTGCCGCTCACCTGCTCGGCGCTCAACGTCTCCGTCGGCGGCGAGGTCTCGGTCGGTTCGGGCGTCGCCGTGCTCGTCGGCGCAATCACCAGCGTGTTCGTCGGCTGGGGCGTCACCGTGTCGGGGATGGCCTCATCAGTGGCCGTCGCCGCCTGGGCGATCTGCGTTTCCTGGCCCGAGGCAAAGGCCTGCGTCATCTGGTCCGCCACCTGCGTGTTCTGCGCCACAATCTGCGTGTTCTGCGCATTGATCACCGCGGCCTCGGTCTGCTTGGCGCGCGCCGTGCTCGGCCCAATAAAGACCGCGTACAGCCCAATGCACAACAGCCCGACAATGAAGATGCTGCCCAGCAGCACCGCCAGAATGATGAATAACCGGTTCGACGATTCTTCCGGCGGGGGGCCTTCGACCTCAAGCGTTTCTTCTTCAGCCATCGCATTCCTCCTTAACCGGGCCGCGCCCGGAACAACTGCCGTCTGTGGGGCCGTGCGCCGCCCCCGCGGCCGGTTACTCCAACAGTTCGATATTGGCCACGGGAATGTCCGTCCCGCCGGCCGGTCCGCCCTCCAACATCACCCGCACCACCCGCACGCGCAGGCCGCTGGCCACCAGCACCGGCGCATCGCTCAGGTCGAGCACGGTGCCCACCTTGCCGGCGTCGCGCCCGCGCAGCACCCGCACCCGCTTGCCCACCGCCAGCGCCTCGCCCTCAATCGGCGCGGCCGGCGGCGTGCTGGGGCCGGGCAGCGGCACAATCAACTCCGGCCGCCGGCCGTAAAAGCGATCCCACACCACCGCGTTCAGCCAGGCCTCGCGCCCGGCGTTGCTCTTCAACAAGGCATAGGCCGGGGCCGAAAAGCCGCGCTGGCCGAAGCCCTCCACCACCAGCACCGGAAAATCGAGCGCCTGCACCTGGGCCAGCAGGCTGGGGGCCAGCCCGCCCACAATCAGGCCGCGCGGGCGCACCTCGGCCACCGTCTTCAGCGCCGCCGGGTCGCTCAATTGGCCGCAGGCCAGCAGCGCGCCGCGCAGGCCCATCTCCACCAGCGCCGTCGTCAGGGGTGCCACCGGGCTTTCGCCCAGCAGCCGCAGCGGGGCCGAGTCCTCGCGGCCGTTGCCCCATACGCCCTCCAGCAGCGCGCCGGTGGTCTCAATCACCACCCCGCGTGACTGCAAGATCGTGACCACCTGGCCGGGGATGCCGGCCCGCAGCTCAAACGGCTTAGAAATGGCGGCCACCAGCGCCTTGCCGCCCGCCGCCGCCACCAGCCGGCCCTCGGCGGGCGAGCGGGCCGTCAGCTTGCGCAGCCCCAGCGCCGTCTTGCGCACCGCAATCGGCTCGCCCAGCTTCACCGCGTCGCCGTCCTGCTTCACCATCGTGCTGTCGGTCTTGTCGTCGGGCAGGCCCAGCTTGCGGCCCACATCGACCAAATGATGCCGGTCGGCCACGAAGGTGCGCGCCACCATGTCGGCCGCCTCCACGCGCTGGCGCGGCTGCACCGTCACATCGCCGGCCAGCGGCAGCAGCCGTTCGCGCCGCATGGTCGCCAGCAGCGTCACATGGGAGGTCGTCGGGATGTACGGCATTACCCGCCCCCCAGCTTGCTGATCCAGCCCTGCACCAGCGCCTGGCGCTGCTCGGGTGCGCGCGGGAAGGCAATCGGCCGGCCGCGCGCGTCAATAATCACGCCCACCGCGCCACCGGTCACCGTCAGCGTGCGCCCGCGCCCCAGCCCCTGGCCGATGTTGTAACCAGGGCGGGGCCGGATGGTCAGCTTGGCGCTGCGGCCCAAGGCCAACTGCATCACCTCGATCGCGCCATAGGCCACTTCCACCTCGCGCTCGGCGCCGCCCTCTTCCACCAGCTTCACCTGGCAGGCGGCCTCGCCCGCGCGCCCGCGCCCCACCAGCGACACCGCCACGCCCAAATCGCTGAAGGCCAGCGAGTCGTGCACCTGCGCCGCCGCAATCGGGTTGATGTAGCTCACCGCGCCCAGCGCCGCCGCCAAATGCTGGCCATCGGCCACCAGGCGCGTCACGCCGCCGGGCTGCAAGGCATCGAGCAGCAC
>JAYUUW010000939.1:0-10195 GCA_043754665.1 Anaerolineales bacterium
TACATCTGCGCTGATTGAGTCTATCAAATTTCCCCTTCCCGCCCCCCGACTCTGGCGCGGCCCTCGTTCTCCCGCTCCCCAATTCGTGCCAATTAGTGAAATTCGTGGCCAAAGCTCTTAAAGCGCCTAGCCCCACCCCCGCCACCCTTCGTCCCCCTTCGTTTCCTTCAATTCGTGCCCATTCGTGGCCACCGCCCTTAAAGCGCCCGCCACCCCCTTACCTTAGCCCTTCATTAGTCTCCCCCCGCCGTGAACGAATCCCCCTCCTGGCGGGTAAAATAGGAACGGTACTGGGCGTTACCCGAGGTGGGCATGTTCAAACTCGAAGAAGGCTGGCTGACCGTCGGGCTGCTGTGCACCATGATCATGGTCGCGGCCGGCGGCGTCGCGGCGGCCGCCTGGGCCGATGGCCTCCAGGCCGCCTGGATTACCGGCGTCGTGGCCGTGCTGGCCGGGCTGGCGCTCGCCAAGAGCCGCTTCGGCGGCGGCACCGCCTTCCTGTTTGCCACCGTCTTCGGCCTGTTCACCGCCGGCGTCTTTATCAGCCTCAGCCTGGGCCTCGAAGGCGATTGGCACAGCCGCGCGGTCGAAATCGTCGTCCGCCTCAACGCCTTCATCTACAAAGTGCTGCACGGCGGCACCTCGCGTGACGCGCTGCCCTTCCCCGTCACCATCGCCCTCCTCTTCTGGTACATCGGCATGCTCATGGCCTGGTCGGTCTTCCGGCGCGGCTCGGTCTGGCCCGCCCTCATCCCGGCCGGCATCGGTCTGCTGGTCAACGCCTACTACTACCTCGGCCCGGCCCGCCTCGACCTCTACCTGGCCTTCTACATCCTGCTGGCGCTCATGTTCGTCGCCCGCATGACCCTGCTCGGCCGCGAGCGCGAATGGCAGGCGGCCCGCGTCTCCTACAGCACCGACCTGCGGCTCGACTTCCTGCGCGCCGGCCTCGTCGCCGCGCTGGCCGGTGTGCTCATCGGCTGGGCCGCGCCGGGGCTGGCCGCCTCGCCGACCGCCGCCACCACCTGGCGCGAGATGACCGGCTCGTTCCGCGTCGTGCGCGAAGGCTGGATGCGCATGTTCGCCGCCGTGCGCGGCTACGGCCAGGCCTACAGCGACTTCTACGGCGACAGCCTGGCGCTGGGCGGTCCGGCCCGCCTGAGCGCCGAGCCGATCATGGATGTGCACATCCAGGCCATGTCGGGCGAAGACCGGGAGCTCGACGATTCGGAGAAGATTCAGCGCTTCTACTGGCGCGCCGCCGCCTATGGCAACTACATTGACGGGCGCTGGCTAGTGGGCGACACCACTTTCCGTGAGTTCGACCCGGACGACGCCAGCAGCCGCGTGCAGTCGGCCCCCTACGCTGCGCGCCGCCAGGTGAGCCTGGCCTTCACCATGCACGTACCTGCCTCCAGCCGCCTCTACGTGGCCCCCCAGCCGCTGTGGTTCGACCGCGCCAATACCCTCGAGCTCACCTTTGACCCGGTGGGCGGCGCGCAGACCGATATCATCGGCGTGCGCGCGCAGGAAGTGCTGCGGCGCGGCGAGGTCTATCAGATGATCGCGGCTGTCTCCGTGGCCGATGAGGTCAGCCTGCAAACCGCCGGCAGCGACTATCCGGCCTGGGTGCGCGCAGGCTTCTTGGTCGTGCCGCCCGAGGTCACCCCGCGCACCCGCGACCTGGCCCGCCAGATCGTCACCGAGGCCGGCGCCGAGACGCCCTACGACATGGCCGTCGCCATCACCAACTGGCTGCGCGCCAACATCACCTACGACCAGAACATCGACGCCCCGCCGCCCAATGTTGACCCGATTGACTACTTGCTCTTCGTCACCCAGCGCGGCTACTGCAACTACTACGCCTCGGCCGAGGTGCTCATGCTGCGGGCGCTGGGCATTCCAGCCCGGCTGGCCGTCGGCTTCAGCGAGGGCCAGCTCGACCAGGACAGCGCCGTTTACCACGTGCTGGAGCAGAACGCTCACGCCTGGCCCGAGGTGTTCTTCCCCAAGTATGGCTGGGTGGAGTTCGAGCCGACCACCTCCGAGGCGGCCCTGGTGCGCCCGGTGCGGACCACCACCGCTGACAACGGCGACCCGGTGGACCCCAACGCCGACCTGGGCTTGGAGAGCGGGCGCGACACCCTGGGAGACCTGCTGCCGCCCGAAGACCTGGCCGGCCCGGTGGTCACCAGTGCCAGCGGCCAGTTCATCGCCTGGCTGCAAACGCTGCCCTGGCCCGCCATCGGCCTGAGCGCCTTCAGCCTGGCGCTGGTGGCGCTACTGCTGGGCGTGTTCTCGCTGCGGGTGGGCGTAGTGGGCTGGGAGAGCTTTGGCCGGCTGGGCGCCTGGGCCCTGCAGCGCACCGGCCGCGCGCTGCCCAGCGGCGTGGGGCTGGTCTATATGCAGTTCGAGCGCGCCGCCCGCTGGCTGGGCATTAGCAGTTCCGGCGCCACCACCCCCAACGAGCGCGCCGCCGCCTTCAGCCAGGCCCTGCCCGCCTCCGGCGCGGGGGTGGCCGCCCTGACGCACGAGTACGTCACCGAGCAGTACAGCCCGCGCCCCGCCGACCCGGCCACCGCCCAGCACGCCTGGCACGGCATCCGCTGGCAGGTCTGGCACGACACCCTGCGCGCGTATCTGCTCGAGGTGCTCGAAGAGCGGGGCGATGAGGGCCGCGAGCGCTGAGACGCTGCGCGAAAAGAAAGAGAAAGCGTTTGGGCCGAGGCCGCAGTGACATCACCGCGGCCTCGGCCGTTTTGTGTGTCGCCGTCTCCCCCGCGCCAGCCACCCACCCGCCGCCCGCCGTCCTCGCGGCCCGCGCTAAAACTCTTGGCTCTTAACTGATTTCAAGGAGCCAGCAACAAAGCCAGTAGCGATGTAAGCAAGGCCTTGCCGCGTCTCCGAGCATTGTGCGCGAACTCAACGAAACCCACGTAGAGCAGCAACTTCTCTTGGGAGATGCCGCGATGCGGGCGGAGCCAGGAGCGTAACAAGGACCAAAACCCTTCCAGAGTGTTGACGTGGACTTCAGGGGAGGTGGGACGTGAGAGGTTGGAGGTGAGAAAGGGTGGGCCGCGGGCGGCAGGCGGTCGGGTGGCGCAGACGGAGGGCAGCGGGCTTAGGTGCGGAGGAGGCGGATGATCGCGGCCTGGTCGGCGTCGGGCAGGCCGGCCAGGGCGTTGCGGATGATCCAGTGGGCGTTGGTGTTGGCGCGGACGGCCTGCTCGCGCAGGAAGCGGCTGACTTCGGCGGGGCTTTTGGGGCCGAGCCGTTCGAGCACCAGGGCGGCGGCGCGGCGCACTTCGCCGTCGCCTTCAGTCATCACCGGGCGCAGCACGGTCAGCGCGGCGGGCACGTTATCCCACTGGCGATCGTTGACGAGCGGCAACAGGGCGGCCAGGCCAAAGCGCCGCACCCAGCGGATGGGGCTGGCGGCCCAGCGGCGGGCGTGCTCCAGGTAGCGCGGTGGGTCGGCCAGCATGAGCGGGCCCAGGCCCAACTCGGCCAGCACGTCGGCGGTGTCGCCGCTTTCGATTTGCGGCACCCAAATTTCCACCAGCGCCAGGGTGTCGGCTGGCGCGGCCAGGGCCACCTGGCCCAGCAGTTCGGCGGCGATGCGGCGCTCCTCGCGCGAGCCGCCGGCCCAGATGGCGGCGACGGTGCGCAAGGCGGTGGGCGGGTCGGCCCGCAGCGGGCCGCGCAGGGCGTTGGTGATGGCGCGCACGACCGGGGCGGGGGTCTTGTACTCATTGGCGACGGCGCTGGAGCTGACAGCCGCGCTCGCCCGGTGGGTGCGGTCGGCGTATTCATCGAGCAGGCGGCGCACGGTGAGGGCCACGGCCTCGGCGTCAGGGAGCTTGCCGGGCAGGGCGGCGGTGCGCCGGCGCAGGATGGCGGGGTCGATGGGGGGCATGGGGCCGGGCGGCGGCCTAGGCGGCGAGGCGCGCCTCGAGCTTGGCTTTGACGGCCGGCCACTCGGCGGCCAGGAGGCTGAAGTAGACCGAGGAGCGGTGGTAGCCGTCGGGCATGATCATGTTCTCGCGCAGCACGCCTTCGCGCACCGCGCCGAGGCGGGCGATGGCGGCCTGCGAGCGCTCGTTGCGCAGGTCGGTCTTGAGCTGGACGCGGATGAAACCCAGGTCTTCAAAGGCGTGGCGTAGGAGCAGATATTTGCACTCGGTGTTGACGGCGGTGCGCTGGTAGGGCGCGCCATACCAGGTGCCGCCGATTTCGAGGCCGCGATGGGCGGCTTGAATATCCATGTAGCGGGTGGCCCCGATGGCGCGCTGGTCGGCCAGGTGGTAGACGGCGAAGGGTAGGTCGCCGCCCAGGCCCTGGCGCTGGAGCAGGTCGACGACCCAGGCGCGCATGTCACTTTCGGTGCGCATGTTGGCGTAGGGCATGTAGCGCCAGATGGCTTCGTCTTGGCCGGCGACGGTGAGGTCGGGCACGTGGCCGAGGGTGAGCGGTTCGAGCCGCACGGTGCGGCCGACGAGGATGGTGGGTGCGACGGTTAAGGGTGTCATGAGGAGGCGGCCTTTGGTGAGAGTAGTGAGGGGCATTGTACCCTCAATGGGGAAAGGTCAATGGCGTGAGCCACGAAGGGGGACGAATGGGAGTGAACGAATGAGCACGAATGAGGTGAGGGAGCTAAGTGGCAGCGGGCGGGGCGAGGGGAAAGGCGAAGAGCCCCGCCGCAGGTGAACTGCGGCGGGGCAATGGGGGTGGCTGAGGGGCAGGCGTTACGGCCGGCGGGTGAGGGTGGTGAGGGCGCCGACGATGATGGCGGCGGTGAGGGTGTGCATGAGCATGAGGGTGCCCACGGTGGCGGCATTGGCGCCGGGCATCATATTCAGCAGGCCCAGGTCGGGTAGGTACGACAGGATGAGGGCAATGACGGCGACGATGCGAAACACGGTGAAGGGCCGGCGGGCACGCCACGCCAGCAGGGCGAAGACCAGCACGCCCGCGCCGCCGCCGATAATGGTGAAGGGCAGGTAGGCGGGCGATTGCAGCGGCAAGAAGCCGGGGTCCACGGTCAGGCTGGCGAGGGCCAGGGCGCGCACCAGCCCGTTGACGAGGGTGGCCACGGCGACAGCGGCCAGGCCGACCCACCAGATGCGACCGCGGGCGACCGGCTCGGCCGGGGCTAACTGGGGCTTGGGACTCGTAGTCATCGACAACTCCTTATAAGGCGTTAGGCTGCCAATCGGATGCACCCCAGCCGTAGGTGCGGGGCTGTGGAGACGATAGCGGACAATTGTGGAGAACGTGTGTAGACGGTATGGAAGGCTGCCGCTGTGGCGGTGAGTGTCGGCGAGGCAGCCGCGCCGGCAGCGCACAATGTCAGCGAAAGGCAGGACGAAAAGGAATAGGGCCGACGGCAGTCTCGGTTACTTTAGCAGGGACCGGCCGCCGCCTGTCCCTGCGCCGGCAAACACCCCCTTTTCTTCGCTGTTGCGACTGTACGAAGCGCGGCCCCTAGCTGAGGCTGCGGCAGTGGCACGCCTGATTTTCCCCAAGCGTTTCAACTGACTGAACCCCTAGACCGGCTGCCGCGCGCTGCCGCGGGCCGGTGGCGGCCGGGCCAATGTGGTCCGCGCCCGGTGGCGATATGATCATCTGTTACCTATAACAACTATAAGTATGAGGAGATAGCGTTGCCATGGTAATCGCAAATGACGTCACAGAATTGGTGGGCAATACCCCGCTGGTGCGCTTGAACCGGGTGACCGCGGGCGCCGTGGCCGAGGTGGTGGTGAAGCTGGAGTATCGCAACCCGGCGCTGAGCGTGAAAGACCGCATCGGCGTGGCGATGATTGACGCGGCCGAGCGGGCCGGGCAGGTGACGCCCGACACGATCTTTCTGGAGCCCACCAGCGGCAACACCGGCATCGCGCTGGCGATGGTGTGCGCGGCGCGCGGCTATCGCTGCACGCTGTTGATGCCCGACAGCATGAGCATGGAGCGGCGGATGCTGCTGCGGGCGTATGGCGCGGACCTGATCTTGACGCCGGCGGCCGAGGGCATGCCGGGCGCGATTCGCCGGGCCGAAGAGATGGCGGCGGCCGACCCGCGTTACCTGATCCCGCAGCAGTTTGAGAACCCGGCCAACCCCGAGATCCACCGGCGCACGACGGCCGAGGAGATTTGGCGCGACACCGACGGCCGGGCCGATGTGCTGGTGGCGGGCGTGGGCACGGGCGGCACGATCACCGGCGTGGGCGAGGTGCTCAAGGCGCGCAAGCCGGGCTTCCGGGTGGTGGCGGTGGAGCCCGACGCCTCGCCGATCCTCTCCGGCGGGGCCAAGGGCCCGCACCCCATTCAGGGCATCGGCGCGGGCTTCGTGCCGAAGGTGCTGAACACGAAAATCTACGATGAAGTGATCCGCGTGAAGGGCGACGATGCCTTTGCCACGGCGCGCGACATGGCGCGGCGCGAGGGGCTGCTGGTGGGCATCTCGTCGGGCGCGGCCACGTGGGCGGCGCTGCAAGTGGCGCGCCGGCCAGAGCACGCCGGGCAGTTGATCGTGGTCATCATCGCCTCGTTCGGCGAACGCTATTTGAGCACGCCGCTGTACGCCGACCTGGCCGGTTAGCAGGAGGCCGGCATGTGGACGACGCTTCGCGGCGACCGGCGGGTGTACTTTGAGCGCGACCCGGCGCTGCGCAGCACGCTGGAACTGCTGCTGTGCTATCCCGGCCTGCATGCCACCTGGGGCCACCGGCTGATGCATTGGCTGTGGGCGCACAACCTGCGGCTGCTGGCGCGCTGGGGGTCGCAGGTGGTGCGCGCGCTGACCGGGATTGAAATTCACCCTGGCGCGCAGATCGGGCCGGGCTTCTTCATCGACCACGGCATGGGCGTGGTGATCGGCGAGACGACCGAGGTGGGGCGCAACGTGTCGCTGTATCACGGCGTCACGCTGGGCGGCGTGTCGTTGAACAAGGGCAAGCGCCATCCCACGCTGGAAGACAATGTGACGGTGGGGGCGGGGGCCAAGGTGCTGGGGGCCATCGTCATCGGCCAGGGCAGCCGCATCGGCGCGAACGCGGTGGTGGTGCGGTCGGTGCCGCCGAATTCGGTGGTGGTGGGGGTGCCGGGGCAGGTGGTGGTGCGCAGCCGCCCGCGCCCCGACGGGCCGGATATGGCGCATGACCTGATGCCCGACACGCTGGGGGTGGCGCTGGCGGCGGTGACCGCGCGGCTAGAAGAGATCGAAGAGCGGCTGCACGACCACGGCGCGGGCGCCGCGCCGCCGCACGCGGAGCAGGCCGTGTGGCGCGGCGAGGACTTCATGATCTAGCGCCGCTGATCGGGCGGTGGGGTAAAGCGCAGCCGCGCCGGTCGGATGTATCCGACCGGCGTGGCGGCGCGGTAACGAGGCGGCGGCTTAGGCGGCGGGGCGCTCGGCGCGCACGAAACCCAGCATCCCGAACAGCAGCGGCCCGGTGGTCACGCGAGCGTAACCGATTTCGACCAGCGGGGCAGATAGTTCGTCGACGCCGTGGTGCAGGCCGCCGTGGAGCATGACGGCCATTTGCAGGTGGCCGGCGACCCCGGTGGGGCGCACGAGGTCGGCGATGAGCACGCGCCCGCCCGGTTTGAGCACGCGGTAGATTTCGTGTAGGCCGCGGCGTTTGAGGTCCTCCGGTAGGTGATGAAACATGAGGCTGCTGAGGACGACGTCGAAGGTCTGGTCGGGGAAGGCGAGCGCCTCGATCAGGCCGACCTGAAAGGTGACCGGCACGCGGGCATGGGCGGCGGCGCGCTGGGCCTGCGCGATCATCTCGGGCGCGGCGTCGATGCCCACCACGCGGCCGGTAGGGCCGGCCTGGCCGCCGGCCAGGCGTGTGAGGCGGCCGGTGCCGCAGCCGACATCCAGCACGGCCGCGCCGGGCGGCACGCCAGCGGCAGTGAGGGTGGCCCGGCGCAGGCGGGGTTCTTGCCCGAGGGTGAGGGCGTAGGTCAGTGCGTCGTAGGCCCAGGCCCAGGTGATGGTACGGCCGGTCGTGGTGGGGCGCGGGGCGGGCGAGTGAAGGTGGGCGTGCATAGACTTCCTTTCGGATATCGGATACTCTGAGCGGGCGGTGTGGTTTGATGATACGAACCTCGGGTGGACGAGGTCAAGACGCAAGGGCGGCGCCGTGTGCGGTAGCGAACAGAACGCGCCGATTGTTCCGATAGGGAGAGCCGGACGTGCCGACCGAGAAACAGGATCGCCGCTCGCAGCGCACGCGCCGCTTGTTGGGCGACGCGTTGGTGGCCTTGCTGGCCGAGCAGCGCTACGACGCGCTCACGGTGCAGGCCATCATTGCGCGCGCCAACGTGGGGCGCACCACGTTTTACACGCACTTTCGCGACAAAGACGATCTGCTGCTGGCGGAATTGGAGCGCGTGGTGCATCAACTGGGCCGCGCGGCGCACGACGCGGGCCAGGCGGGGCCGGCGGGCCTGCCCAGCTTGCTGCTCTTCCGGCATGTGCGCGAGTTCCAGCCGGTCTATCAGGCGTTGGTGTGGGGGCGGGATAGTGAGCTGATCTTCAAGCGCATTCAACAGCAAGTGGCCGGCTTGCTGGAACACCAGTTGGCGGCCCGGGTGCGGGCCGACCGCCCGCCGGTGGTGCCGCTGCCGCTGCTGGCGCACTTTGTGGCGGGGTCGTTTTTGACGCTGCTGAAGTGGTGGATGGACAGCAAGTTGGCCTACACGCCGGAGCAAATGGATGCGATGTGGTGGACGCTGGTGCAGCCCAGCATTGAGGCGGTGCTGGGCGCACCGCTGGAGTGACCGCCGCCCGTGGGACTAAAACCCCCCGCCGCCCCGCCCACCGCCTCAGCCGATGAGCGGGGCGGCGGTTTATTAATCGGCGCGGCCCTTAGCCGGCGACCGGCTCGCGCCAGGTGGCCGTGATCTCGAACGTGGGTGGGTGCTCCAGGTGCTTCTTCACGGTGCACTGCTCGGCGGCGCGGAGGATGGCGGCCCGGTACTTGGGCGGGAAGTCGGGCGGCAGTTGCAGCTCGATCAAGAACTTCACTACGTGGCCGGTGGCCGGGTCGACCTCCAGCCGTTGGATGAGGCGCAGTTGCGCCGTGGCAATTTGGCGCTGCTGGCAGAAGCGCTGGACGTAGAAGCCGGCGCAGGCGGCGGTGGCTGCCAGGAACAGGTCGAAGGGCGAGGGGGCCGCGCCCACGCCGCCATCGCGCACCGCTTGGTCGGTGTGGACGGTGAATGCGCCGAAGTGGGCGTCAACGCGCGCCCCGCCGGGGAAATCAACCTCAATTTGCATGGCAGGTTTCTTTCTGCTAAGCGCTCGTCCGACCCGGGTGAACCGTTGCGGGCGCTGGTGGGTTGTATTCAAGCGGCGGCGGCCGGCGCGCTTGGCCGGACAAACTAGAGCAGATTCCAGGTGACCGTACGGCGCTCGCATTGGTAGCGCGTCTCGGGCGTTCGCGCCCCGACAAGAACGTTCGGGACAGGCGAACGGCCCTACAAAAACCGTTCTAGTGTGGCTCGGGGCGAGTCGCACTGGATGCCAAACACGCACTCGGAAACCGCTCTAATCTGTGACAACTGTAACAAGCGCTCCACGGCGGGCGAGTGCCGGCTGTCAGGGGCAGCAGGTGACAGTTGGCATGACGAAATCGGATCAGAATAGGGTGAATTGGGCGGCGGCGGCAGGGCGGTGAGCAGAGCGTGGAAAATAGCGGGTGAATGGGCTATGCACCAGCGAAAACTGAGGTATGATTGACCTATGGTTTGAATTTTATAACCTTGGGCTTGAAGGTTTTATGACCTATTCGAACGACAGTGAGGGGGGCCACGCACTACTCTGATCGTCGGCGCCGGCACGCTCGGGCCGCGGACGCGTCATGTTGTCCGGCCGTTATACCTCTCCAATTCGTTGCGCGCGCCTGTCTGACCACCGACCCACCGGCCGGGGGGCAGGCGAACGCATAGGTCGCCGCCGTCGGGCTGCACGGGGCAGCCTGACGGCTAATTCACCGGCAGGGGTAGCCGGCTCATAGGCCACACGGCGGCTGCGCCGCTCGGGCAAGGGGACTGACCGTGAGTCCCCGGCCATGGGCGGCCGGCGGCCCAGCGTTGGTGAAGCTGGATTAACAACTCATTCACACCACCTGGTGGCGAGAGGAGGGCGCTTGATCCAGGAGTAACCGAATACAGTTTGACCTCA
>JAYUUW010000940.1:0-2099 GCA_043754665.1 Anaerolineales bacterium
CTACGCCGGGCTCGACAAGCAGCGCGGCCTGACCACCGCCGACCTGGCCGACCCGGCCGTGCGCGCCTTTGTGGCCGATGTGGAAAGCGGCATCATCCACTACGGCACCAGCACCGGCTTCTTCGCAGAGCGCATGTTCGAGCGCGGCCCCTCGTACCTGAGCGCGGCGGTGCTCTACGAGAACCTGGTGGTAGAGCAAGAGACCAAGCGGCTGGCTGGCGCCAGCGCGCAATTGGCGGTGGTCGCCCTCTATCCCAAGGAAGGCACGTTCTGGGCCAACCACCCCTATGCCATCCTCAACGCTCCGTGGGTCACCGAGGCGCAGCGGGCCGCCGCCGCCGACTTCCAGGCCTTCCTACTCGACACACCGCAGCAGCTTAAGGCCATTGAATACGGCTTCCGCCCGGCCGACCCGGCCATTCCGCTCACCGCCCCGCTCGACGCGCAGCATGGGGTCGACGTGCGCCAGCCGCAGACCGTGCTGGAGGTGCCCTCGGCCGAAGTGATCCAGGGCATCCAGGCCTTGTGGCAAGAAGTGAAGAAGCCGGTAGACTTGGTGGCGGTGATTGATGTCTCCGGCAGCATGGAAGGCGACAAGATTACGGCCGCGCGCGCCAGCCTGGTGCAGTTTGTGAACCTGCTCGACGGGCGCGACCAACTCCAGGTCATCGCCTTTAACGACACCGTGACCACCTTGTCGCCGCTCTCGCCCTTGGAGGAGAAGCGCGAGGACGTGGCCCGGCGCGTATCAGGCATCATTGAGAACGGCGGCACCGCCCTCTACGATGCTGTCGCGCAAGCGTATGCCGAACTGGAAGCCAACGGCGACCCGACGCACATTCGGGCCATTGTGGTGCTGTCGGACGGGCAAGACCGCGACTCCAGCATCAGCTTGAACGACCTGCTGGCGCAAATTGGCACCTCCGGCGAAGAAAGCGGCCGGGCCATCAAGGTGTTCACCATCGCCTTTGGCGAAGACGCCGACCCGGAAGTGCTCAAGCAGATCGCCGAGGCGACTGGCGGCCGGCAATTCGACAGCAACCCCGACAACGTCAGTCAGATTTACGGCGAGATCGCGACTTTCTTCTAGGAGCAGCCTGTGCCAGAAACTCGGTCGCCGTGGGCAGCGGCGCTCTTCAACCCGTTAAATATCGCGATGCTGGGCCTGGCCGTAGGCGCCGGGCTACTGTCGGCGTGGTGGCTGTTCCCCGTGGGGGTTTTGCTGTGGCTGGTGATGGTGGCTACCCAGGCGCTCGACCCGCGCCAGCGGCTGGCCCTGACCTTTGAGGCGCGCGGCAACGCCGGTTTGGCCCAGCGCTTCCAAACGTATTTTGACCGCCTGGAACGCTTGCAGGCCGCCTTCTACCGCAGCCTGGCAGCCACCAGCGGCCGCAACCGCCGCCTGCTTGAGCCGCTGCGCGCGGAGGTCGACGGCCTGGTGGGCCAGGTGTATGAACTGGGGCAGCGCATGACGGTGCTGGAAAATCAGCGGGTGGTGGAACAGGCCAACGCCGACACTCAGAAAGACCTGGTGCGGATCAACGAACTGATTGCCTCGTCGAACGACGCGATGGCCAAGCGCGAGTATGAGCAGTCGCGCCAGTCGCTGGAGCAGCGGCAGACCGAACTCCAGCGCGTGGCCTTGCAACTCGACCGGTTTGAGGCGCTGTTGACCAGCGTGCGCCAGGAATTGGAGCGCGTGCAAACCGAGGTGGTGGGCCTGCAAACAGTGCGCGGCCAGGAAGTGGAACAGCGTGTGCCGGCCCTGCTGCAGGCCATCCGCACCGAGCGGAGTGATCTGGTGGCTTTTGAGCGCCTGCCGCTTGGGGCGGCCGGGCCGGCCGCCCCGCCGTGACAACCTTTCACCGCCCCCTGCCCCCTGCCAACGACTCGAGCAGCGCCATCTTTCCCCAGCGCTGTGTCGGCTGCAGCCGACCGCCGGAAACCGAGTCGCGGCTGGTGCTCAAGCGGCTGGTGGCGCGCAACACCCGGAGCAACCCGCAGCCGGTGACCTGGGAAAGCGGCATTCCCCATTGCCGGCGCTGTGCGCGCGCCACCCAAACAGTCTTTCTGGCCGGCTGTCTGCCATTTGTGCTGGG
>JAYUUW010000941.1:0-2948 GCA_043754665.1 Anaerolineales bacterium
GTGATGCGGCAACTGCGGGCCGTGTGCGACGAGTTTCCGGGGCGGATGCTGGTGGGCGAGACGGATGATCCGGCCTATTACGGGCCGGCGGGCGACGAACTGCACATGGTGTTCAACTTCCCGCTGATGCGCACGCCGCGCTTGACGGCGGGTTGGGTACGGGCCAACCAGGCGACCTGGGCCGCCCGGCTGCCGGCCGGGGCGTGGCCGGCCAACACGCTCAACAACCACGACAATTCGCGCGTGCACACCCGCTTTGGCGACGGGCAGCACGACGCGCAGATGGCGCGGGCCAATCTGGCGCTGGTGCTGACGCTGCCGGGCACGCCGTTCTTGTACTACGGCGAAGAGATCGGCATGACGGACTATGGGTTTACCGACCTGACCCAGATGAAGGACTTGACGGCCCACTGGCGCTACAAAGTGGAGCGCGAGGTGTACGGGCTGAGCCACGCGGCGGCAGTGGTGCTGGCGGCCCCGCATGGGCGCGACAAGTGCCGGACGCCGATGCAGTGGGCAGACGCGGCCAATGGCGGCTTTAGCCCGGCCGGCGTGACCCCATGGCTGCCGGTGAACGCCAACTATGCGGAGGGTGTGAACGTGGCGGCGCAGGCGGCCGACCCCAACTCACTGTTGAACTTCTACCGGGCGCTGCTGAAGGTGCGGCGGGCGACCCCGGCGCTGCAAACGGGCGGGCTGCGCTGGCTGGACGCCGACGCGCCGGACTATCTGGCCTTGGTGCGGCGCGGCGCAGGCGAGGACGCGCTGGTGGTCATCAACCTGAGCGCGGAGCCGGTCGAGGCGGCGCTGGAGGGGTTGGCCGGGAGGGCGCGGCGCGTGTTCGGCGCGGCGCAGGCAGTCAGTGATGGCGGGACGCTGCGGCTAGGGCCGTTTGAGATTTACATTGGACTGACGGCCAAGGGCTAGGCCGGCTGGCGGTTGAACTGCCAGGCCCAGATGGCGGGAAACGCCGCGACCAGGCCGACGATGAAGCTGAGGACCAGGAGCAGGCCGCTGAGGGCCACGAGCGGCGGCAGGACGACAGCCACGGCGGTGAGCAGCGCGGCGAGGAGAAACAGCGCCACCGCGACGGCCGCGATGCCGCCGGTCCACAGCCAGCCGAGGCGCTGCGAGGCGCGCCGCACCCCGGAGATTTGGCCGGTGTGGGCGTTAATGTGGACGGCCTGCCAGACGCCGGTTTCGTCTTGGTAGGCGGTGGCGTAGACCGGCAGTAGCAGTTGCGTCCAGTGCGGGTGGCGATAGTCGAGCGCGAGGGTGGTCTGTTCAAGGCGCTGCGCCCCGGCGGCGGCTTGCAGGTCGGCGGACACGGCCTCATCGAGGCGGGCGCGGGCGAATGGCCAGGCGGCCTCCGGCATGAGGCTGGGCACGCGCACGGCGGCGGCTTGCACGGCCTCCGGCATATAGGGCTGGGCGGCCTCCAGCGGGAAGCGGCCGAGGCGCGCCGTGAGTTGCGTGTGGTCTTCCAAGGCGGGCGCGGACACGTTGGCGTAGGCGCGCTGCACCTGCCCGGCGCGCGGCTCCCAGCGCAAGCGCGTCTCGGTGACGTGCTGGGTGACCCACTGGCCGGACTTGAAATTCTCGTTGGTGCTGGCGACGTCGTAGGCATAGCCGGCCTGCGTCTGCCAACTGCCGGCTGCTTCCGCATCCACTAACCACATCGGCAAATAGGTCGGCATCAGCCGCTGCTGCAGCACCGGGCCGCTCAACTCGGCGGGGCGCAGCCACACGCCGCGCGCCCAGGCCTCCAGGGCCGCGCCGGCCTGCGCGGGCGTGACCTGAAATGGCAGCGCCAACTCCGGTGGCTCCGGGCGGATGGGCGCGGGCTGGGCGACCAGCGCCGCCTGATGGCAGGCCGGGCAGCGCTGGCCGAGGCGCTCGGGCGGCACGAGGTGCACCAGGCCGCAGTGCGCGCACGCGGCGGGCTGCAACGCGCCAGGCCAGGCGGCGCTCATGCGGCCTCCGCTTGCATGGCCTGCGAGACGAGGTAGGCCGAGATGATGAGCCCGCCGAGGAACAGGCTGCCGCCCAGCGCCAGCAGAATACCGCCGATGCCGGCCGCCAGCAGCAGCGGCAGACCGATGAGCGCCAACAGCGCGCCGGGTGCCAGCAGCGCGGCGACGGCCAGCCAGACCTTCAGCCAGGCCACCGGCTTTTGGCCGACCACCGCGCCGGTTTGGCCGTTGATCATCAACTGAAACAGCTTGCCGTCGAAGCGGTAGGGCGCGACATAGACCGGCGCGAGAATGTAGCGCCAGACCTCCTCGTCGAAGGCGGCGGCGACGGCGAGGTTGCGAACATGAGGCGAGGGGATGGCGGCCTGGCAGGCCTGGCGGGCGGCCTCGCGCATGTGGGCGCGGGCGTTCTCCCAGGCGGCGGCCAGCGGGCGGTCGTAGGCCTGCGCCTGCCAGCCGGCGAGAAAGGCCGAGTCGTAGGCGGTGAGGGCGTTGAGGTCGAAAGCCGACACGCGGCCCAGCAGCGTGGCGCTGACCTTGGTGGTGCCGGGCTCCAGATGGTCGGCCACCGGCACGACCACGCGGCCGTCTTGCCAGCGCCATTCGATCTCAGTCTTGGTGCGCCAGCTAGCGCTCTCGGCGTCGAAGTAGCGGCGCTGCACTTCGCGGCCGACCTCGGCGCGCCAGTCGGCGTTGACCCGCGCCCCAAAAGTCCAGTAGGGCAGATACAGTCCCTTGAACTGGGCCGACCCGGCGGCGGCGGCCAGCCCAGCGGGGTGCATCCAGCCGCGGCCGAGCCACTCGTGCGCCAGGCGGGTGCAGGCGTCCAACTGGATTTTGAAGGGGATGAGGAAGCGCGGGCGCAGGCCGTCTTGGGTGGCGGCGCGGGCGACGACGCGGGTGGAACCGCAGAAGGCGCAGGTGGCGCTCAGGTCGTTGGGGGCCAGCGAGAGGTCCGCGCCGCAGGCATCGCAG
>JAYUUW010000942.1:0-6028 GCA_043754665.1 Anaerolineales bacterium
CAGGGGCCGGTAAACGGCGAAAGCCGCATGATCGGCCCGCTCGTCAAATACTTCCGCACCACCGGCTCGCCTGCCGCGCTGGAACTGGCCCTGCGCCTCAAAGACGTTTGCCTGGAGCGCTACTTCCTGCCCGACGGCGTCTATACCAGTGCGCGCGTCATCACCGACCACACCCATTCCATCACCAGCACCCTGTCGAGCCTGGCCCAGTTGGCCGATTTGCTTGCCGATGACCTGCTCCTCCAGCGCGTGCAGGCCTTTTACGACAACGGCCTGTGGGTCATGCGCGACGAGCTCGGCTGGGCCGGCGGCGAGGTCTTTCAGCCCCACAGCGACCGGGGCGAATCCGGCTGCGGCGGCGACATGCTCGAAGCGGCCCTGATCCTCGGCCGGCACGGCTACCCGGAATACTTCGCTGACGCCGAGCGCATGCTGCGCGCCCACCTGCTCCCCAGCCAACTGCGCGACGTGAGTTGGATGCCGCTCGACCCCGACCCCCACGCGCCCGACGGCCGCCGCGACGCCGCCAACCGCCATCTGGGGGCCTGGGGTGTGCCTGCGCCCTACGGTTTTCTCGCCCACGGCCAGGGCCTCGACTCGATTGGCTTCTTTATGGACGTGGTCGGCAGTGTCACCGACGCCCTGTGCGCCGCGCTGGAGGCCGCCGTGGTATCCGACCCCACCGGCCACCACCTGAACTTGCTATTTGACCACGCCGGCCCCGGCCTGCGCGTGACCACCCTCAGCGCGCCCGAGGGGCTGGAAGTGCTCATCCAGCAGCCCGCGCCGCTGTGGGTGCGCCTGCCGCCGTGGCTGGCCCCCGCCGATGTCACCCTGGTCGGCCTGGACCCGGCCGCCGTGCTGTGGCTGCCCGGCTATCTGTTCATGGCCCAGCCGCCCGTCGGCGTGCCCTTCCGCCTGCTCTATGTGCTGCCCGACACCACGCTCACCCTGTCGGCCCGCGTCCACGCGCATCCCATTCGGGTGCAGTTGCACGGCGACCGCGTCGTAGCGATAGACAACTACGGCACCGACCTGACCTTTTTTGAGCCTCTCGCTTAATCCACGTTCAGCCAGTCTTTGAGCTTCCACCCATGACCAAACTCGCCGACGTCAATACCACCGACCTGCACGCCGCCATCGCGCTGGCGTGCCGCACCATGCACAACACCTTCAACGCCGATGACAATTTCACCTCGCACTTCAATGCCGCCGTTCACCCCTACGCCGAGCTGTCATTTAGCCCCGACCTGAGCGACTGCCATGTGCCCGGCCGGCACCTCAACGCCCTGCTCATGGCCGAGGCCGTGGCCGGCGTCACCGTTAACCCAACCGCCATTGCCAACCTGCGGCGCACCCTGTTCCTCTCGTTCAGCGGCCCGCTGTGCCTCCCGCTCAACCGGCTGGTGCCCACCGGGCCGGTGGTTGTCTTCTCCGCCCACAACCTGCGCGAGGCCATGCACGCCTGCTTTGCCCTTGTGCGCTACCGGGGCGACACCGAAGTCCAGGCGCTGGCCGAACGCTTTATTGCCGAAATCAACCGCCTGTGGACCCCCGCCACCCTCTGGGACGAGGCCCGCTTTAAGGCCCTGGGCCTCGTTTATCAGCCGGTGCAGGGGCCGGTGAACGGCGAGGCCCGAATGATCGGCCCCCTGGTAAAATACTATCGCGCCACGGGCTCGCCGGCCGCCCTGGAACTCGCGCTGCGCCTCAAAGACGTCTGCCTGGAACGCCACTTTCTGCCGGATGGCGTCTATACCAAAGAGCGCGTCGGCACCGACCACACCCACTCGGTCACCGGCACGCTGTCGAGCCTGGCCCAGTTGGCCGACCTGCTCGACGACGACCTGCTCTTGCAGCGGGTGAAGGCGTTTTACGACAACGGCCTGTGGGTCATGCGCGATGAGATCGGCTGGGCCGGCGGCGCGGTCTACCAGCCGGAGAGCGACCGGGGCGAGGCCGGCTGCGGCGGCGACTTTCTGGAGGCCGCCTTGATTTTAGGCCGGCACGGCTACCCGGAATACTTCGCCGACGCCGAACTGATGCTGCGCGCCCACCTGCTGCCCTGCCAGTTGCGCGATGTGAGCTGGATGCCGCTTGATCCCGACCCCCACGCGCCCGACGGCCGGCGCGATGCGGCTAACCGCATGTTAGGCGCCTGGGGCATCCCGGCGCCCTACGGCCACCTGGCCGCTGGCATGGGCCGGGACTCGATTGGCTTTTACCTGGACGTGGTCGGCAGCGTGACCGGCTCCGTCTGCGCTGCCCTGGAAGCGGCGGTGGTGTCGGACCATACCGGCCACCACCTCAACCTGCTGTTCGACCACGACGGCCCCAGCCTGCGCGTGACGGCCCTCACCGCGCCCGAGGGGCTAGAAGTGCTCGTCAAGCGCCCTGGGCCGCTGTGGGTGCGCCTGCCGCCGTGGGTGACCCCCGCCGCGGTCACCCTGGTCGGCTTCGACCCGGCCGCGGCCGTGTGGCTGCCCGGCTACCTGTTCCTGGCCCGGCCGCCCGTCGGGTCGCCCATCCGGCTGCTGTATGCGCTGCCTGACATCACGCTGACCCTCTCGGCCCGCGTACACGCCCACCCCATGCGGGTGCAGTTGCACGGCGACCGCGTGGTGGCCATGGACAACTACGGCACCGACCTGACCTTTTTTGACCCGATTGAGCCGCCCCTCGGCGGCCCTGTGAGACTGACACTATGACCCCTACCTATCTTCGCTACCCACTCGCGCACGGCTTCGTCGACCACTGGTTGGTCGCTGGCCCCCAGGCCCGCCCGACGCCGCCCGCCGAGACCGACCTGGCCTTGCTCCAGCGCCTGCACGAGCCGGGCTCCGGTGTCACCGAGCCGGTGGTTGACCTTGGCCCGCTCACCGCCCCCAGCGGCGACGCCAAGCCGCTCACCTGGCGCTATTACCGCAGTCTGGAAGACCATCTCGTCAACCTCACGGCCGAGTACGCGGCCTACAGCCATGTGCGCGCCTGGGCCTACACCGAAATCCAGGTGCCGGCCGCCCAGCCGGCTACGCTCGTGGTCACCACCCACGGCCCGGCCGAGGTCTGGCTGAACGGCGTCGCGCTGCCGCGTGTCGCGCACCTAGACCCGCGCTTCGTGCAGAGCGCCTCGCTGCCGGTCACCCTGCAAGCCGGGGCCAACACGCTGCTGGTGCGCTTTGAGGTGGCCGGTGTCGGCCCCGTGCGCCACGCGCTGGCGCTGCGCTTGGCCGGCGTGGCCGAAGCCGAAATTACCCTGCCCACCAACATCGACCCTGCCCACCTCGCGGCCCGCCAACTCACCGAGCGCGTGGCCTACCAGGCCACTCTTGATCGCTACGTCTACGGCAACCTGATCGGCGACAAATACGACAAGAATCAGACCATCCCGGTGAGCCTGCCGTCTGACCTCCAGGGCGGGGCCAAGCTCACCCTCCGGCTGCAAAGCCCCGATGCCGTCGCCAAGATTTACCAAGAAGGCACCAAAGACATGACGGCCGGTGCCGTGCTGGAGTTTGGCAAGACGGTGCCCGCCTTCCCTGGCCGCCACAACCTCGCCCTGGGGCCGCAGCCCCATGAGTATTTCGAGCAGCTCCTGCGCTTCGAGCGCCGTGAGCCGCTCTTCATGGTGCGCGCGCCCTACACCCTCAAGGCCGGGCCAGATGTCGCCACCCGCGCGAAAGAAGCGCTGGCCTTTGCCGCCGCCCGTCGGGGCGAGAGCGTCTACACCGAACTCGCCAAGATGGCCTCGGCCCTTTGGGACAAGGTCAACTGGAAGGTGGTCGAGCGCGCTCTGGCCGGCGTGCAGGCCAACGCCTCGGCCGACGCCGTGTTCAACCTGCTGGGCCTGCTCGGCTTTGTGCTGCGCTACCCCAGCAAGAAGAAGCAGTCGCACCTCAAAGACATTCGGCCGGTGCTGGCCGCGGCCGCCCAGGCCTTCCGCTACTGGCCGGCCGAGCACAACGGCCACGCCCCCGGCGCGGCGGCCGACTTCAGCGCCGAGCATCGCCAACTCGCCTGCCACACCGCCGAAATCCTCGCCGGTCAACTGTGGCCGGAGGCCGTGTTCACCGCCAGCGGCCAAACCGGCGCCTGGCACCGCGAGCACGGCGAGACCCTGGCCCTGGCCTGGCTGCGGCAGCGCGGCGGCCTCGGCTTTCAGGAATGGGATTCGCCCGCCAGCGTCGACGCCAACGTGGCCTCGCTGACCCACCTGCTCGATCTGGCCGAGTCGTCCGCCGTCGCCGATCTGGCCGCCATCCTGCTCGATAAGGTGCTGTTTAGCCTGGCCGTCAACTCATTCCAGGGCGCTTACAGCGGCACCCAGGGCCGCGCCGACGCCGACAGCGTGCTCAGCGCGCGGCTGGCCGCCACCACTGGGCTGGCCCGCCTGCTGTGGGGGCAAGGCAACTTCACCCAGCACCTGCTCGGCCTCGTCAGTCTGGCGTGCTGCCGCGAATATCAACTGCCCGAGCTAATCCGGCAGATCGCCACCGCGCCGGTCGACGTCGTGTGGAACATGGAGCGCCACGTGCTCCCCGCCGCCGGCCTGCCCTCGGCCGTCGGCGACACCGCCGCCCCCGCCGCCGCGCCCGCCTGGGCCTGGGAAGTCAGCAAGGTCACCTACAAGACCAAAGACTTCATGCTGGCCTGCGCGCAAGACTACTACCCCGGCCAGCCTGGCCGCCGCGAGCATATTTGGCAAGCCACCCTCGGGCCGGATGCCGTGGTGTTCGTCAACCACCCCACCACGCTGGCGCTCGAAGACGCCCAGCAGCCGAACTTGTGGGTCGGCAATGGGGTGCTGCCCCGCGCCGTCCAGTGGGGCGATGTGCTGCTGGCGGTCCACCAGCTCCCGGCCGATGACTGGCTCGGCTTCACCCACGCCTACTTCCCGGCCCGCGTCTTCGACGAGTACAGTCTACAGGGGGAGTGGGCTTTCGCCCGCACCGGCGACGGCTACCTGGCCCTGTCAGCGGCGCGCGGCTTCACCTTCCTCACCACCGGCCCCACCGCCTACCGCGAACTGCGCTCGCCAGGGCACAGCAACACCTGGCTCTGCCACATGGGCCAGGCCCTGCTCGACGGCACCTTTGCCGACTTCCAGCAGAAGATTTTGGCGCTCGACCTCACCTGGGCCGACGCCGGCGTGCGCCTCACCAGCCTGCGCGGCGACCACATCAGCTTTGGCTGGACCGGGCCGCTGGTGGTCAATAGCGACCCGCAGCCGATCGTCAACCCGCGCCACATCGAGAACCCCTACTGCGTGGCCGAACTCCCCGCCGCCCAGATGGAGGTGATCTACAAAGGCGAGGGGCTGCGCCTGAACTTCGGCTAACCGCCCGGGCAGGGGGCTGCCGCCTTAACAAAAAACACCCGGCCGGGGTTTATCACCTGGCCGGGCGTTTTTGATTGCGTTAGCTGACTATGAGCGAATGTTCGGGTCCAGCGCGTCGCGCACGCCGTCGCCCAGCAAAATCCAGGCCAGCATGGTCACCGCCAAGATCAAGGACGGATACAGCACCAGGTGCGGCGAGGTGCGCACGTAGCTGGCGTACACGCCGATCATCTGCCCCCACGACGGCGTCGGCGCGGGAATGCCCAGCCCCAGGAAGCTCAGGCCGGCTTCGCCAAACATGGCCCCCGGCACACCCAGCGTCATCGACACGATCACCGGCGTCAGCGAATTGCGGGCGATGTGCGCGCGCAAGATCCAGCTCGTCCCCGCGCCCATCGACCGAGAGGCCCGCACAAAGTCCGACTCTTTCAGCGTCAACACCTGGCCGCGGATCAGGCGTGCAATGCCAATCCAGCCGGTCAACGACATGGCGATCAGGATGCTGCTCAACCCTGCGCCCAAGGCGATGACCAGCAGAATGTAGAGCAGCAAGCCCGGGATCGACGACAACACGTCGATCACGCGCGTCAGCACAAAGTCGAACCAGCCGCCCGCCAGCCCGGCCAGCGCGCCCAGCGGCAGCCCGATGACGATGATCGCCAGTTGGCTCAACAGGCCCACCGAGTACGA
>JAYUUW010000943.1:0-4129 GCA_043754665.1 Anaerolineales bacterium
CGCCGGGCAGGCCACATCTTCAATGCCCTTCAGGCGCGCGTCGCTCAGCGAGCCCGCGCCGTGCGCGCCGATGGCCTCGTACACATCCATCACGGTCACATCGCGGCCCTCGAACGAGCCGGGGGCGATGGAGCCGCCGTAGAGCACCAGCCCCGGCAGGTTGAGCCGAGCCAGCGCCATGACCATGCCGGGGTTGGTCTTGTCGCAGGCGGCCAGGCCCACAATGGCGTCGAAGTGGTTGCCGCGCGCCACCAACTCGACTGAGTCGGCGATGACCTCGCGGCTGATGAGCGAGGTCTTCATGCCCTCCGCGCCCATGGTGATGCCGTCGGAAATGGAGACGGTGTTGAACTCCATGGGCGTGCCGCCGGCGGCGCGGATGCCTTCTTTGACCTTGGCCGCCAGGCGGCGCAGGTGGTAGTTGCACGGGCCGATCTCGGTCCAGGTGTTGGCAACGCCGATGATGGGGCGGTGCAGGTCGTCATCGGTGAAGCCGACGGCCTTGAGCATGGCGCGCGCGCCGGCGCGGCTGGGTCCGTCGGTGATGCTGCCACTATTGGGTTTAGGGGTATCCATTCGGTTCCTCATAGTGAACGGTGTTGCGGGGCGCGCTTGCGTGCGCGCCGGATAGGGTGGAGCTTAAGGCCATTTGGCGGATATGCCAAGTGGCGGGTGAGAGAAAGCAGTCGGCAGTTGGCAGAGAGCGGGCTGCCGCGCCCGCCGCGCCCGCAACCGATATTGGAAATGCTGCCGTGAGTGTCGCGCCTGCCGCGCCGGGGGTCAGCAGGGCGCGATGTGTCGCAAGTGTCGCGAGTGTTGCGCTGGGTATCCCTATGTCTCTATAATGGACTGGACAGGGACTGCCGATAATTTAGTGACGGGCGGCAGGAGACGACGATGACACCTTGACACCTTCCCAAGCTCATTGGGTTCAAGTGACACCCCTCGCGGCGCGCCACGCGCACCAGCGCCATTCTGTCAGCATGTCCCTGTCGCCACCCTCCACCAACGCCTCCCTAACCCTGGTTTTCCCTTTAGGCCCCTAGGCCTTTACACCCGTCTGCCTCCCCCGGCCTCCACCCAGCCGCCACACTTGCGCGCCGACCCGGAGGCGTGTAGGCTTAATCAGCCCGCAGCACCGCGCAGCCTGCCTAGGAGCCACCACCATGTCAGACGTCAAAACCAAAGTCAATGAGGCCAGCGTCGCGAAGTTTTTGGACAGCATCCCAGACGACGGGCAGCGCAGCGATTCGCGCGTGCTGCTCGAACTGCTGCAAAAGGCCACCAAGACCGAGCCGAAGATGTGGGGCGAAGCCATCGTGGGCTTCGGCAGTTATCACTATATCGGCAAGAGCGGCCGGGAAGGCGATTGGTTCGTGGCGGGCTTTTCGCCGCGCAAACAGAATCTCACGCTGTACATGCTGGGCGGCTGGGATCAGGAGGCCGAGCTGCTGGCGCAATTGGGCAAGCACTCGCTGGGCAAAGGGTGCTTATATATCAAGCGGCTCGCAGACGTGAATGGGCCGGCGCTCAAGCGCTTGATTGGCGCCGCCCTCAAGCGCGCCAAGCAGACGGCGAAAGCCGAAGCCAAGAAACAGGCCTAAGGGTTAGGGCCGGCCGGTTAGCCGGATCGGCCTATCGGCCCTGGGGGGCGGGCGACAACCGCCCAGTCCCCGGCACCGCGCCCGCCGCCGCCTGAGCCGGCCCGCCGCCACGCACCCACCCTTACTCGAAAGGCCACCCATGTCTCTCGGTCGCGCCCGCAATCACGGCTGCCGCATTTCCGATGCCTGGCAGGTCGCCGGCATGCGCACACTCATCCTCGAAAATGACCGCCTGCGCGTCACCGTGCTGGTTGACCGCGGCAGCGATATCGTCGAGTTCCGCTATAAGCCGCTTGACCTGGACTTTCTGCACTACGGGCCGGCCGGGTTCCGCAACCCCAATCGCGGCATCCCCTCCGCCTTCACCGACAGCCCTTTCCTTGATTACTATCTCGGCGGCTGGAACGACATCCTGCCCAACGGCGGGCCGGGCGTTACCTACAAAGGGGCGGTCATGGGCCAGCACGGCGAGGTCAGCTTGATCCCGTGGGAATACGCCATTGAGGTGGACACGCCCGAGAAGGTCAGCGCCCGCCTGTGGACTCGGCCGCTGCGCACGCCGTTCTTTGTGGAGAAGACCCTCAGCCTGGTGCCCGACCGGGCGGCCATCATGATTAGCGAGCGGGTGGTCAACGAGAGCGGCGAGCCGCTGCACCTGATGTGGGGCCAGCACATCGCCTTTGGGCGGCCGTTCCTCGACGAGGGCGCGGTGATCGACGCGCCGGCCACGCGCTTTATTGCGCATGGCGCGATGGAAGGCTACGAGCCGCGCCGCTTCCGGCCCGACCAGCACAGCGCCTGGCCGCAGGCCGTGTCGCCCAGCGGCGCGCTGGTCGACCCCAGCCGTGTGCCGGCCTACGGGGCCGAGCAGGCGCAAGAGATGGCCTACCTGGCCGAGTTGACCGAGGGGTGGTATGCCATCACCAACCCGGCGCGCAACGTGGGCTTCGGCATTAGTTTCGACAAGGATTTGTTCAAGTACGTGTGGCTGTGGCAGCAGTTGGGCGATGTGGCCACGGGCTTTCCGTGGTGGGGGCGCACGCATGTGGTGGCGCTGGAACCGTGGACCAGTTACCCGACCACCGGCCTGAACGAGGCCATCGCCAACCACACCGCCGTGCCGCTGGCCCCCGGCGCGGAACTGACCACCAGCCTGTGTGCCGTGGCCTATACGGGCTTCGAGCGCGTCAGCGGCGTCAGCGCGCAGGGCGAGGTGCGCGGCACGCCGGCGCGCTAAGGCGCTAGCCCGTCAGGCCGAAGCCGAAGGGGAACAACGGATCGACGCCGTCCAGCGCCAACGGCAATTGGCTCATGGCGCGGGGCCAGGGGTAGGGCAGGCGGCCGGTGAACGGGTGCTCGCCCACCAGCACATCGGCCACGCCTGCGCCCTCGGTGCCGGGCAGCCAGGCCGCCACCAGCGCATCCACCTGCGGCAGTTGGTCGGTCACGATCAGCGGGCGGCCGGAGAGCACGATCAGGATCAGGCGCTGGCACTGGGCGCGCATCCGGGTGACCAGCGCGGCGTCGGCGGGCGAGAGCGACAGGTCGGCGCGGTCGCCCAAGCCTTCGGCGTAAGGCGCCTCGGCCACTACCGCAATGCCCACCTCGGCCTGCCCCTCAAACGTGCCTGCGGCGTCAAACTCAATCCGCGTGGCGGGCGCGAGGGCGGCGTGCAGCCCGGCCAGCAGCGTGGTGCCGGGGGTGACCGGCCCGCGCTCGCCCTGCCACGAAATCGTCCAGCCGCCGCATTGCAGCCCCAGGTCATCAGCGGCCGGCCCGCCGACAAACACCGTGGGCGTATCCTTGGCCATAGGCAGGGTGCCCTGCTCGTTCTTGAGCAGGACGAGCGTTTGGCGCACCGCCGCCCGGGCCAGGCCGCGGTGCGCCTCGCTCCCCATTTCGGCCGGCAAGGAGGCGTGGCCGAGTGGTGGGTCAAACAACCCCAGTTGGAATTTGACCGTCAGAATGCGGCGCACGGCGTCGTCGAGCCGCGCCCGGGGCACCGCCCCTGAGCTGACGGCCTGCGTGGCCGCCGCCAGAAACGGCTGATAGGCAAACGGCACCATCACCATATCCAGCCCGGCGTTGAGCGCGCTGATCACCGCGTGCGCGTAGTCGCCCGGAATCTGGTCGATGGCCTGCCAGTCGGAGATCAGGAAGCCGCTAAAGCCCAATTCGCCCTTGAGCACGTCGGTCAGCAGGTAGCGGTGGGCGTGCAGCTTAAGCCCCTGCCAACTGTTGAACGACACCATGATCGTCAGCACGCCGGCGGCGATGGCGGCCTGGTAGGGCGGCAGCAAGTGGGCGCGCAGGGCCGCCTCGTCCAGTGGCGTGTCGCCCTGATCGAGCAGGTACGCGACGCCCAGGTTGACGGTCTGCGATGAGCCAAAGGTGGTGCCGCCGTCGCCGATGAAGTGCTTGGCGGTGGCGGCCACGCGCGGCTGGGGGCTCTGCAGACCGCGCACATAGGCCGCGCCCAGCGCCGTCACCAGCGCGGGGTCGGCGCTGAAGCCCTCGTAGGTGCG
>JAYUUW010000944.1:0-4212 GCA_043754665.1 Anaerolineales bacterium
CCGGCCGATTTCTTTGCGGAGCCGGCGCGTGCCTAGCACCTGCTTCGCCATCATTGGCTGCGGCCACGCCGCGGTGCCGGTGTGCGCCGCCATGGCCGCCTCGCCGCTCACGGCGCTGGCGGTCATGTACGACCACAACCTGGCCCTCGCCGCCGACCTGGCCGCGCAGTACGGCGTCACCGCCGCGCCCACGCTCGACGCGGTGCTCACCAATCCCGATGTCGACGCGGTTTACATCGCCGTGCCGCACGACAAGCTGGCCCCGTTGGCGCGTCTGGCGCTGGAGGCCGGTAAGCCGGTGCTGGTCGAGAAGCCGCTCGCCATCACGCTGGCCGACGCCGACGCCCTCATTGATCTGGCCGAGGCGCAGGGGCTGGCCCTGGGCGTCTTCTACGAGCTGCGCCATCATGCCGCCCTCACCCACGCGCGGGCGCTGGTGCAGGCCGGCGTCATCGGCCAGGTGCAGGGTGTGCGCATTCAAACTTTGATCGACAAGCCGCTGAGCTATTGGGAGGCGGGCTACGCCGGCCGCAGCCACAACCCTTGGCGCGGGCGGCGCGCCCAGGCGGGTGGGGGGGTGGTGCTCATGAACACCAGCCACCTGCTCGACGCGGTCTGGTACCTCACCGGCCTGGAGGTCGTGCGCGTCTCGGCCGAAAGCGATACCCGCGTGGCCCCGGTGGAGGTCGAAGACACGGCCGCCGCTGTGCTGCGCTACGCCAACGGCGCCATCGGCAGCCTGATGGTCGGCGCGCACTTCCCCGGCTCCCACGTGGGCGATGAGTGCTTTGACCTCTACGGCAGCGAGGGCCAACTGCGCCTGCCCGACCCCTACGGCGCGGACCCGTTGCAGGTCTACACCCGCCAGGCCTGGCCCGCCTTTGGCCTCGCGGCCGATGCCTGGACCGCGCTGGCCCTGCCGCCCGCGCCCATCTTCGCCGAGGCGGTGGAGGCGTTTGCCCGCGCCGTGCAGCAGGGCGCGCCCGCACCCACCCATGGCCATGACGCCCGGCGCGTGCTGGCGTTAGTGTTGGCCCTCTATCAGTCGGCGGCCGAAGGGCGCGCCATTGCCTTGCAGGAGCGAGTAACACATGTGCAACTTTGATTTGCGCCCCGCGCCTTTCAGCCCTATGCGCACTTTGGAGTTTTCAATTGGGAACTTGACAGTCAACGGCGACAGAATTGGCTGGTTAGTCGCAGCCGTTCTCATAGAGCCGACGAAAAAACGCAGCACGAGGGCCGGCCTCGCCGGCCCGAAGTGCTGCGTTTTCCCCTCTTTTGGGGGCATAAGGTCAGATAGATTGTCTGAAGTCCCCACCGTGCGACGAGCCGGCCCCCAGACGTTGTTGGGCGCCCAGTCTCATTCGCCCAATCTGCCGAGTGTCAAGTCAATTCCCGAGGGTCAATATTCCCTCTCATGATGGAAAGGCCATCTGATGACCAACTTTGATCTACGCGGCATTATCCCAGCGGTCGTCACCCCCATGACCAAGGACGGCGCGCTCGACCTGCCGGCCCTCACCAAGTACGTCGAATGGCTGGTGCCGCAAGGCCCCATCGCGCTGGCCGTGAACGTCGACACCGGCGAGGGGCCGCACCTGAGCTTTGAGGAGAAGCAGCAGACCATCGCCACCGTGGCCGCCGCCGCGCGCGGCCGGTGCAAGGTCGTGGCCGGCATCGGCGGGCCTTCCACCGCCCAGGGCATCGCCAACGCCCGCGCCGCCAAGGAAGCCGGGGCCGATGCCATGCTCATCTTTCCCATCGGCGCGTTCCTGGGCGAGCCGCTGCGGCTGGATGTGGTCTACGGCTACCACGCTGCGCTGGCCGCCGCCGTCGACCTGCCCATCATCCTCTTCCAGCTTCAGCCCAAGCTCGGCGGCGTGCTCTATTCCACCGAGGTACTGCACAAGCTCATCACCATTCCCTCCGTCATCGGCATCAAAGAGGCCAGCTTTGACGCCATGCGTTTCCTGAGCGTCAAGGCCGACCTCGAATCGGCCAGCCGCCCTATCACCCTGCTGCATGGCAATGACAACTTCATCTGTGAGGCCTTCATCTTGGGCGCGCAGGGGGCGCTGCTGGGCTTTAGCACGCTCGGCACCGCCGAACAGGTGGCCATGCTGGCCGCCGTGCAGCGCCACGACTACCCGGCCGCTATGGCGCTGGGCGCGCGCCTCCAGCCGCTGGCCGATGTGATCTTCGCGCCGCCGGTGACCGACTATCGGGCGCGCACCAAAGTGGCGCTGCGGATGTTGGGGGTGATCGAGGAGATTGTCGTCCGGCCGCCGCTGCTGCAAGTGGCCGAGGCCGAGCACGCCGTCATCCGCGCCGCGCTGATTGCGGCCGGTCTGCTGGCCGCATGACCACCTGATGTACCAGCAACCGACGCTTTTTGTCGGTTGCGCGTAAGCAACGGGCTGCTCTTGCCCGTTGCGACGACAAGGGGCCCAACCGTCCCCGGAAAGAGATGGGTTGGACCCCCTGCGCTGCAAGCCGGAAAACCGCCGTGGCCGGAGCTTAGGCTTGGCCGGCCCTTGCGATTGGCTGCGGTCGTTTTCCAGCTTGGCTGATTGTAACTGAAGCTCGCCGAATCGCCCGCCGCGCGCGGGCCTGTGCAGGAGGCTCTGGCCAAAATGCGCTGTCACTCGGGCCGGTAATTGCACTGTCGTTGTATTCGCCCAATCGGAGGAGCACACATGCACGCCAAGTTTTCGAAGGCAATAACATTCGGCTTTCTGGCCGCCCTCGTCGCCGCCGCGTGCGGCCCGGCGGCCATCCCCACCCCGATCACCGTCATCCAGACCCAGGTAGTCACGGTGGTCGAGACCCAGGTGGTCGAGGTCATCAACACGCAGGAAGTAGAAGTGCCGGTGGAAGTCATCGTCACCGCCACGCCCGGCCCGATCTCAGGTGAGGTCAAGGTCATGCTCATCGGCAAGCCCGAGCAAGACGGCATCGACCCCATCACCGGCGCCGCCATCCCCGGCGTTCAGAAGCTCGAAGCGCTGTTCGAAGCCGCCTATCCCGACATCGACCTCCAGCTTGTCAATATCCCCTGGGGTTCGGGTTCCACCGCCTACTCGGCCAAGACCGAGTCGATGATCCAGGCGCAGGAAGCCTGCGTCTACCACATGCCCGGCGCGTTTGCTTATGGCCGCCGGGGCTATCTGGAAAACCTCGACCCGATCATCGCCGCCGACGCCTCGTTTGAAGACGTGTGGCCCGGCGACTACCTGGAGCAGTGGCGCGGCTGGGGGCCGGGTAACCCCGACAACCAGTGGGCGCTGCCGTACTCCGGCGGCAACCGCGTCATTCACTACGACGCCGTGCTGTTCGAGCAGTGGGGCCTTGAGCCCCTCAGCCTGCACCCGACCCTGGATGAAATCAAGGAAAAGGCCGCCGCCATGACCGGCCTCAACCCCGTCACCGGCGAGCAGAACTACGGCTACTGGTACCAGGGCAAGTACATCAACTGGCAGTTCCAGGCCATCGCCCACGCCTTGGGCGCCACCTGGGGCACGGTCAACGCCGACGGCTCGTGGACCATTGACTGGGACACGCCCGAGTACCTGGCCGCGCTGGAGTGGCTGGTCGAAATGAACCAGTACGCCCCGCCCGGCGCGCTGGCCGCCGACGCCATGCCCGAAGGCTTCCTCACCGACAGCAACATCGTCGGCATCATCCCCGAAGGCGAAACCGGTTACTACCTCTCGCCCTTCGTGGCCGACCCGACCCTGCAGGAGCGCTACCGCACCGTCTTCAACCTGCAAGGCCCCGATGGCCTGGGCGGCTTGTTCATCGCCGACCCGCTCGCCATGGCGACCGCCTGCCCCAACAAGGCCGCCGCCTGGGTGGTCATGAAGTGGCTGGCCGGCTCGTCCGAGAGCCAGCAGTACAACTTCGAAAGCGGCGGCAACCTGCCCGTCATCAGCGGCGCCGCCGAGAGCATCCCCGCCTTCGCCGGGCTGCTCGACGCCGACGCCATCCTCAACCAGAACGCGTTTGCCGAGCGCCGCTACCCCTGGGCCTCGTCTGACCCGCGCTGGTCGCTCCAGGCCGCCATCGAGGCCGCCCTGGCGGGCACCATGACCCCCGCCGAAGCCCTGGCCCAGGCCCAGACCGAAACGGATGCCTGGCTGGCCGCGCAGGTCACCGGCACCAACTAACACCGACCGCAAGACTGAGTTTTGGGGGGCGGCGCCACCCGGCGCC
>JAYUUW010000945.1:0-2963 GCA_043754665.1 Anaerolineales bacterium
CCCCACCCGGCTGATGGCGGTGGCCCAAAAGCTCGCGCCGGCCAGCAGCATGGCCCACAGGCCGAAATTCTCGTCTTCCAACTCGCGGCCGATGAGGAAGACAAACGGCAGCATCAGCACGCCCGCAATCGCGCCAGTGAGCTTGAGCGTGAGGTGGGTGACGCCGGTGTCGAACAGCTTGACGAGCAGGGCCGCGAAATAGAATTGCAGCGGCTCGCGGCCGGTGTTGCGCTCGAAGAAGACCGGGTGCTTGCCGGTCAGCACATCGTTCACGTCGAACAGCTTTTCAACGTGGTCCGAGGTCATCTCCGGCGGGATGGCATCGAGCTGGGCGAAGCGGAAGTACGCGCCGATGGCGAACACAATGAGGAACAGCAGCGCCAGCCGCGAGAGCGGCACGCTGAGGCCGCGCGTTTCGACCAGGGCGTTCACACGCGCCAGACCGCGCCGCGCCAACTCGGCGGGGGGCGCGGGCCAATCCCACAGCGCCGCCAGCCAGGCGATGATGCTGATGACCCAGGCGATCACCCCGCCCCAGCGGTAGGTGTTGTCGCCAGCGGCGTAGAAGCCATAGGCCCCGGCCGCCAGGGCCACGGCCAGCGCCGGCCAGCGGAAGTTCAGGTGGCTCTCGACCTCGGCCGCAATGGGCCGGGCCGGGCCGAGCAGGTGGTCGTACCACACTACCACCCCGAACAGCAGCGTGCCCAGCGCCAGGAACGCCACGCCCGCCGCCACCTTGGGCGGGTTGGCCAGCAGCAGGCTCTGGCCCGCCACCGCCAACACCAGCGCCGAGGGCAGCCGCAGCCCGGCCAGCAGCTTGACCACCTGCGCCCGGTCGACCAGCGCCTCACGTTCGCGGCGGACGGTGGACTTGACCACGGCGGCCTGCACGGCGGCCAGGTTCAGCCCCGGCATTTCGGCCGCCGGCTCGTTCCGGCCGCGCACCGCCAGACCCCAGAAGAACAGGCCGACGGCCATCGCCAGGAACAGCACCGCCGCCAGGCTGGGCGCGCCGGCCCCCACCAGCGCCAGCCCGCCAAACACGGCGAACAGGGCCGCCAAACCGAAGCGCAGCCAGCGCTGGAGGCGCGGCTGGCCCAATTTGAACTTGATCCAGTCGAGAACAGACGGGGTGGGCGTCATGGTGATGTAGGCATCTGGGCCGCCCAGCCAATCTGGGCTAGCGGTGCGTTATTTTACACGCCCGGCGTCAATTTTGCGCGCGATGAAGAACAAGTAGGCCCCCTTGGCCGGCAGTGGCTCGTCGTAGTATGGGCGCAGCAGCCGCTCGGTGACAGCCAGGTTGGCGCGGTTGGGGGCGAGCACCCAGCGGCCGGTGAGCGTGTGGGCCACCGCCGCAGGCAGGCCAAAGTAGTGGCCCCATTCCAGCGCCCGCAGCGCCGCCGGCGAAAAGTAATACCAATAGCGCTCCAGGGTCAGCCCGGCCACCGCCAGCCGCGCCCGCCAGACCTCGGGGCCGTCGCAGTGGTGGTGGCGGGAGATGCGGTTGAAGAACGTCTCATACTGAGCCGCCAGGCCGCGCAGCCCCAGCCGCCGCAGCCCGCCCGAGATGGAAAGGAAGCTGAGGAAGTAGTCGCTCGGCACGCAGAAGATGAAGGGCGCGTCGGGCTGCATCACCCGCGCCACCTCGGCCAGCACCGGCTCGAGCACCGGAATGTGCTCCAGCACCGAGTTGCTCATGGCGCTGGCGAAGTGGTTGCTGGCAAACGGCAGCCCCCCGCCCTCGGCCTGCACCAGCAGGTTGTAGGCCGACCGGCGCAGGCGCGCGGCCTCGCGCAGCGGCGGGGTCCATGGGTCCACGCCCACCGCCAGGGGGCGGCTAAACGCCACCGAGGCAAAGTGCGCGTCGCCGCTGCCCAGGTCGAGCACCGGCTCGGGCAGGGGCAGGTCTTGGTAGAAGCGCGCTTCCACCGCCCGCAGCAGCCCGCGAAAGGCCGGCAGTTCTTTCAAGTTGCGCCACAACAGGTCATCGGTCTTGCCGGCCACAGTGCCCATCAACCCTTGCCTTTGGCCCGCAACAGGCCGGTGAAAATGTCTTCATAGCGCGCGGCGGTCGTGGCCGGCGCGAACATGTCGGCAATCGGCGCGCGCGGCTTCACGTAGTCGGCGCGGTGCGCGATGACTTCCAGAATGGCCTCGCCCAGCGCGACTGAGTCTTTGGGCGGCGCGGTGCGGCCCATGCCGGTCATCTGAGTGGGCATGCGCACCCCAGGCAGCGCGCTGGCGACGGTGGGCGTGCCGCACAAGGCCGCCTCAATCTGCACCAGCCCAAACGTTTCGGTGTTGTTGATGCTGGGCAGCACATGCACGTCGCAGGCGCTGAAGAACACCGCCATCTGCGCGGCGTTGAGCGTGCCCACGAAGGTGTAGCGGTCGCTGTAGGGCGCAATCAACTGGTCGAGCTTGTGCAGGTAGGCGGCCTCGCCGATGGCCTCGCGCGGGCCGGCGTGCAGCACGCGCAGTTGCGGGTGGCGGGCGATGAGGCGCGGCAGGGCCGCCAGCAGGTACTCCACGCCCTTCTCGGCCGCCAGGCGCACGGCCAGCCCGATCACCGGGCCTTGCCCCTCGAGCTTGTGCTCTTGGCGGAAGGCGGCCACGGCCTCGGGTGACGGCACCGGCATTTCGACCGGCGGCGGGATGACGGTGACCTTGGGCAGATACTTGGAGAGGTAGCGCGAGTGCTGCGCGAAGTCGTCGGTGTAGGCGATCAGCCGGTCGGCCAGGTGCGCCACGATGTCGTTGCTCAGGTCGGAGACGGTCTGCGCGGCCCAGTTGATGAAGGATGGCGGCAGGATCAGGTCGGAGTGGTAGGTGACGACCACCGGCTTGCCGAACAACCGCCCGCGCAGGCCGATGCCGGTGGCGTCGAGCTGCGGCAGGTGCAGGCTGACGATGTCATGCGCCGGCACCAGCCACTGGGCCAGCGCGCCGATGGTGGGCAT
>JAYUUW010000946.1:0-3936 GCA_043754665.1 Anaerolineales bacterium
GCCCGCCCCGCACCGCGCAACAAGAAGGGCGACCGGTCTATCCAGTCGCCCTTTTTTAACCAGTCCCGCCGGCCTTCCTTTTTCTCTTTCTCTTTTCTCTCAGCGCCGCCCTTGCGCTAGGCCCGCCACACCACTTCGTCGTAGGCCGGCAGTTCGCAGCGCAGCGCGCCGTCTTCGCGGTAGCCCAGCGCATAACTCGCCTGCATTAACTGGTGAATCTCGCTCGTGCCCTCGTAGATGATCGCGCCGCGGCTGTTGCGCAGATAGCGCTCCACGTCGTACTCGTCGCTGTAGCCATACGCCCCGTGAATTTGCAGCGCCTCGTTGGCGGCTTCAAACGAGGCGTCGGTGGCGAACCACTTGCACAGCGAGGTCTCCTTGGTGTTGCGCAGGCCCTGGTTCTTCATCCACCCGGCCCGCAGATACAGCAGCCGGCCCATCTCATAGTCGCGCACCATGCGGGCGATCTTCTGCTGCACCAACTGGTGCTTGCCGATCTCGCGCCCGAAGGTCTTGCGGCTGTTGGCGTAGCGCACGCTGGCGTCGAGTGACGCCCGGATCAGACCGACCGCGCCCGAACCAACGGTGTAGCGGCCGTTGTCCAGGCACGACATGGCGATCTTGAAGCCCTCGCCCTCCTCGCCCAGCCGGTTGGCGGCCGGCACGCGCACCTCGGCGCAGTTCACCCAGCCGGTGGACCCGGCCCGCACGCCCAGCTTGCCATGCAGGTCGCCGCGCGTCACGCCGGGGCTGTCGGTTTCAATCAGGAACGCCGAGAGTTGCTCGTGCGGGTCGGCGCGCTCCGGGTTGGTGCGCGCCACCCACAAAATGTGGTGGGCCTTGGTCGCTAGGCTGATCCACATCTTCTCGCCGTTGACGATGTAGTCGTCGCCGTCGCGCCGCGCGGTCGAGGCCATGGCCGCCACGTCGCTGCCCACGCCCGGCTCGGTGAGGCCAAACATGGCGTACTTCTCGCCCCGCGCCTGCGGCACCAAGAAGCGCTGCTTCTGGTCTTCATTCCCCCATTGCAGCACGGCCAGGCTGTTAAGCCCCATGTGCACCGACATAATCACCCGCAGGCTGGTGTCGCAGGCTTCCAACTCCTCGCACACCAGCCCCAGGCTCAAATAGTCAAAGCCCTGCCCGCCGTACCGCTCCGGTACGCAGATGCCCAAAATGCCCAGCGCGCCCATGCGCGGCAAAATGTCTGGGTGCATGGTCTGCGTCCGGTCGGCCTCCTTGATAATTGGCGCGACCTCTTTCTCGCAGTAGTCCCGCACCATCTGCTGCACCATGCGGTGCTCGTCGTTGAGTGAGAAGTCCATGCGCTTCGGCTTGCTCCTGTTGGGCGTGTGTTAGGCCCTATCATAACATCGGCGGGGACTCGGGGAGGGAGAAGGGCATAAAGGGTATGGAGGGCCTAAAGCGTGGGGATGCTGCGCGAGGGTACTCGGGAAAAAGCGAAACCATTGGCCACGAATCGCTTTGCGCGAATTGCACGAATGGGTTCGGGGAGAACAATGGGTTGGCTGAGGACGAGGGGACTCGGGGGATGCTCCGCTAGGGGACTCGGGCAAGCCTAAACCAAGCGCCCTGCTCATGGCAGCGCCTCCCACCCTCAACCCGACTCTGGCGCAGCTTTAGTTCTCCAGCTCCCCAATTCGTGTAATTCGCGCGAAGCGATTCGTGGCCAATGGTTTCGCTCTTTCCCCCACCCTCAACCCGACTCTGGCGCGGCCTCAGTTCTCCCCAACCTCATTCGTGCCCATTCGCTCATAATTCGTGCCTCTTCGTGGCTAACGCCTTTCTCTCCCCCGTGTCCTCTATAATGTTACCCACCCAACACACCCGCCAAGGAGCACTCCCCATGAAAGCCCTGCTCGACAAGCTCAACCTCAACGCCACCAACCCCGGCGCTTGCACCGGCCCGGATGGCTGGGTCACCGACCCCGCCGGCAAGGCGCTCGTCTCGTACAACCCTGCCACCGGCGAGGCGATTGCCAGCGTCATCCAGGCCACCGCCGCCGGCTACGAAACCGTGCTGGCCCGCGCCACCGCCGCCTTTGCCGCCTGGCAGACCCTGCCCGCCCCTAAGCGCGGCGCCGTCGTGCGCGACCTGGGCGCCATCCTGCGCCAGTACCAAGAGCCGCTGGGCGAGCTCGTCAGCGCCGAGATGGGCAAGATCCGGCCCGAGGGCGCGGGCGAAGTCCAAGAGATGATCGACATCTGCGACTTCGCCGTCGGCCTGTCGCGCCAATTGTATGGCGTCACCACCCACAGCGAGCGCCCCGGCCACCGCATGTACGAGCAGTGGCACCCGCTCGGCGTCGTCGGCATCATCACCGCCTTCAACTTCCCCACCGCCGTGTGGAGCTGGAACGCCGCCATTGCCGCCGTCTGTGGCGACACCATGGTTTGGAAGCCCGCCTCCACCGTGCCGCTGTGCGCCGTCGCCGTCCAGCACCTGTGCAATCAAATCATGGGCGACCACGGCCTCGACGGCGTCTTCAACCTGCTGGTCGGCTCCGGCCGCGAGATCGGCGAGCGCCTGCTCGGCGACGCCCGCGTGCCGCTGCTGTCGTTCACCGGCTCGGTCAGCATGGGCCGCCACGTCGCCGCCACCGTGGCCCAGCGCCTGGGCCGCACCATTCTGGAGCTCGGCGGCAACAACGCCATCATCGTCACCGAGGATGCCGACCTGGCCCTGGCCACCCGCGCCATCCTGTTCGCCGCCGTGGGCACCGCCGGGCAGCGCTGCACTACTACGCGCCGCATCATCGTGCAGAAGACGGTGGCCGGGGAACTGCTCTCGCGCCTCCAGCGCGCCTACAGCCAGGTGACCATGGGCAACCCGCTGGATGATGGCATCCTCATGGGGCCGCTGGTCAACGCCGAGGCGGTGGACGACATGTTTGTGGCGCTCGACCGCGTGGCCGCCGAGGGCGGGCAGGTGCTCGTGGGCGGCCAGCGCCGCCTCGACCTCGGGCCGTGCTACGCCGAGCCCACCATCGTCACCATGCCCCAGCAGACGCCGCTGGTGTGCGAGGAGACCTTCGCGCCCATCCTGTATGTCATGGAATACGACACGCTGGACGAGGCCATCGCCCTGCACAACGGCGTGCCGCAGGGGCTGTCGAGCGGCATGTTCACCACCAACCTGCTGTCGGCCGAGACCTTTCTTTCCAGCACTGGCTCCGACTGCGGCATGGCCAACATCAACGTCGGCACCAGCGGCGCGGAGATCGGCCTGGGCTTTGGCGGCGAGAAGGAAACCGGCGGCGGGCGCGAAAGCGGCTCGGACGCCTGGAAGGGCTACATGCGCCGCCAGTCCAACGTCATCAACTGGTCCCGCGACCTGCCGTTGGCGCAGGGCATCAAGTTCGGCGACTAATTGCCTTGCGGTTGGCCAAGAAGCAACCCGGCCATTACCTTAACAGCCGCCACCGTAGGGGCGTTCGCAAGCCCAGAGGTTTGGCTGGGCCGAACGCCCGGCGCTCGCTACCAACAGGGCAATCGCATCTTAATTCCGTTTGTTGAGAAAGACCTGAAATTGGCTCAACAACTGGACCTGGCTGTGACAACTCGAGATTCCTCACCGGCCCAAGGGAAGCGCCAGGTCCACCGACCTGAGGCCGGCTTCGGAATGACAGTGATATCGAGGGTGGTACGGTGGGTACACGGTTTTTGCCTTGAGGGCTGACGCGCAACGCCATGGTTGCTTCGGAACCCAAAAAAAGGGCGTTTGGGCAGATGTGACAAATTCGGCCGGGTTGCTCGGCAACAGGGTCGGAGCGAGCGATGGCGAAACCGGGTTAAAATAGGGGCAGGAGTCCTCATAGACGTGTTAAAACTCGGCATCTTACTCTCCCGCGTGCGCGTGGAGGAAAAATGGCTGTTCGAAGCCTTCGACAAGCGCGGCGTCGCCTATGACCGCAT
>JAYUUW010000947.1:0-2333 GCA_043754665.1 Anaerolineales bacterium
TAGAGCAGATTCCAGGTGACAGTACGGCGCTCGCATTGGTAGCGCGTCTCGGCCGTTCTCGCCCCGACAAGAACGTTCGGGACAGGCGAACGGCCCTACGAAAACCGTTCTAGCGCGGCTCATGGCGAATTGCACTGGATGCTATACACGCGCCAGGCAACCGCTTTAGAGCGCCGCAAACGCGGCCACGGCCCGCGCCACGCCATCTTCGGCGCGGATGCGCGCGCCTAGCGCGGCGGCCCGCTGCTGCATGGCCTGATCCGTCACGGCCTGCGTGATGGCCTCGGCCAGCCGCTCGAGCGTGAGGCGCGGGCGCGGAATGGCCTGCGGGCCGACCCCCAGCGCCAACACCGTGCGGCCCCAGAAGGGCTGGTCGCCGAAGAACGGCGTGAGGATGGACGGGACGCCCGCCGCCAGGCCGGCCCCGGTGGTGCCCGCGCCGCCGTGATGCACCACTGCCGCCATCTGCGGGAACAGCCAGCTATGCGGCACCGAGCCCACCATGAACACGCTCTCCGGCAGGGCCGCTGCCTTCAGCCCGCCCCAGCCGGCCGACAGCACCCCGCGCTGCCCGGCGCGCGCCAGCGCCTGCACCACCAGGCCGGCGGTTTCTTCCGGCTTGCGGCTAGGCATGCTGCCGAAGCCGATGTAGACCGGCGGCGGCCCGGCCTGAAGGAACTGCACCAGATCGCTGGGCGGCTCCCAGCCGGGCGGCGGCGCGAGGAACCAATAGCCGGTCACCTGGATCGCGGCCGGCCAATCGGGCGGCGGCGGGATGACGTGCGGGCTGTAGCCATAAAGGAGGGCGCGGGTCTGCCGCTGGAGCGCGGCGAACGGCCCCAAGCGCGGCGAGCGCGGCAGGCCCAGCACCTGGGTGCGCACCTTATTGTCGGCGCCGCGGAGCATTTGCCACATCATCTGTCGGGCTAGCCGGTGCGAGGGGCCGTTGGCCCAGCAGGTAAGCGGCGAGGCGGGCAGCGGCGTCAAGACGCTGGCAAAGGCGCGCGTGGGCGTGAACGGCATCAGGTGGGCTTGCACGAACGGTTTGCCCAGCTTCTCGGCCAGCGCCAGGCCCACAAACAGCCCGCCCAGCCCGGCCACAATCACGTCAGCGTCCTGGCAGGCCGCCAGCCCGGCGACGGCCGACTGTTCGGCCATTTGCTCCGCGCCGCGCCCAGTGGCAGCCAAGATTTCCAAGAGGTTGCCGCGTTCGACGATGGCTTGCATTTGGCTCTGCGCTTGGGCTTGCATGCCGCCGGCCAGCGCCGCAAACTCCAGGCCGTAGGCGGTGGCGAGGCCCCGGAAGTCCTCGGGGGCCACCAGGCGCACAGCATGGCCCGCCGCCAGCAACCCCTGGCCCAGCGCCACATAGGGCTGCACATCGCCCCGGCTGCCCCCAGCAATGATGACAATTTGCATTGCAATTATCTCCGCGCTGACCTAGCCGACCTATTATTTCACAGTTCGGCCCGGAACCGATTGGACCCGCCCGGCGTCTTATCCACAGTAAGGGTATAAGCCCTAGAAATAGATCACCAACAGGAGAGACTCCCATGAAACGCTCGTTTACCAACATCACCAGCCTGGCGCTGGCTGCGCTCGGCCTCATGACCGCCGCCGCCTGCGCCGCCAGCCCGGCCGCCGCCCAAACCGGCATTCCCGCCGACACCCCGCGCACCATCACGGTGACCGGCAGCGGCATTGCCTTTGGCGCGCCCGACATCGCCACCATTCAAATCGGGGTGCAGACGCGCGGCGTCGACCCGGCGCAAACCGTCAGCGACAACTCGACCCGCACCGCGGCCCTGATCGCCGCCATCAAGGCGCTGGGCATCGCCGAGAAGGACCTGCAAACCACCAATTTCTCGGTTAACGTGCAGCAGGATTACGACCCGCAGACCGGCCAGCCGTTGGAGACCATCCACTATCAGGTGGATAACACCCTCAACGTGACCGTGCGCGACACGAACAAGCTGGGCGACGTGCTGTCGGGCGCGGTGGAGGCCGGCGCTAACACCATCTACGGCGTGAGCTTCAGCGTGGCCGACCCGGCCGCCCTGGAAGGCCAGGCCCGCGATCTGGCCGTGGCCGACGCCCGCACCCGCGCCGAGCAACTGGCCGCCGCCGCCGGCGTGACGCTCGACGTGCCGCTGACCATCAGCGAATACGCCAGCCAGTCGCAGCCGCTGTACTATGCCCGTGACCTGGCCGAAAGCGCGGCCGGGGCCGCCGTGCCGGTGCAGACCGGCCAGATCCAGGTGAACCTGCAAGTCAGCATCACCTACACCATCAAGTAGCGTTGACGCCTCCCGCGGGCGCCACTGCCCCAAACG
>JAYUUW010000948.1:0-2323 GCA_043754665.1 Anaerolineales bacterium
CGGCCCCGTCACGAAGGCTAACTGCCGCACGGCCTGCACCGTGTGGTAATCGACCGGGGCGTGCGTGCACAGTTCCACCACCTCGCCGCCATACGCCCGCTGGCGCAGCCCGTCGGGCGTTTCGACCATCAGCAGGCGCCCGCCGGCCAGCACGCCGATCAGATCGCAATAGGCGGCCTCGCCCACGTACTGCGTCGTGACAAACAGTGACCGGCCGCGCTGCTTGAGAGCCTGAAAGTAATCCCACAATTTGCGGCGCAGCACCGGGTCGATGCCGGCCGTCGGTTCGTCCAGAAACAGCACCTGTGGGTCGTGCACTAGCGCCGCCGCCAGCGCCAGCCGCCGCTGCATGCCGCCCGAGAGCTGCCGCGCCAGCTTGTGGCGGTGCTCGCTTAGCTCTACGAAGTCCAGCAGTTCCTTGAAGCGCTTGCCGCGCCTAAGCCCCATGCCATACAACGAGGCACTGAAGTTCAAGTTTTCCGAAACACTGAGGTTGGGATACAGCACAAACTGCTGCGGCATATAGCCTAGCGCCTTGCGGGTCGCCGCCGTAAAGGCCTCCGGGCTCTGCCCCAGCACGCTCACGCGGCCGCTGGTGGGCTTGTACACCCCGGTCATGAGCCGCACGGTCGTCGTCTTGCCGCACCCGCTCGGCCCAATGAAGCCGAAGATCATCCCCGGCGGCACGGCGAAATTCAAATCGCTAACGGCCGTCTCCGAGCCGAACTTCTTGGTCAGCCCCTGGGCGATCACCAGGCTCGCGGCGGCCGGGGGTGGGGCGGGCGGGGCGGTCCCCTCCGCGCGCCGCCCCACCTGCGTCTGTTCGATGGCTGGCTCAACGTCAATCACGCCGGTTGTTTGCATCTCGGTTGCTCGCTTCCATCCCCTACTTGAGGTTCGCCGGTGCCTCTGCCCGAGCGGTTGCCCGCCTTCCCAGTGCGTGACCGGATCAGTCCCGCAGGTCTTGCAAGCCCGTGAGTTGGGCCGACCAGGGGCAGTAGCGGCCCACCGTATCGGTGAAGTCGGTCAGGTGCTCTTCGACATAGCTGGGCGCGCCGTCGCAAACCTCAATTGTCAGTTCAGCCATTTCGATGTCTTCCGGGTCGAGATGCCACGACCAGGGGGCATTGTGGTCGCCCGCGCCCGGCCCAGCCAGAATTTTGCCGTTCGGAATATTGGCGGCGCTGTCGCCGGCCTGGAGCGCCATCAGTTGGTCGATGGTCGTCGGGTTAGTCACCCAGACGTTGAAAGTATCACCCGCCGCCGCGAACGTCGCCAGCACGCCGCCGGACAGCGGGGCGACGGGGGTGGCGGGGGTGGCGGCTGGGGCGCAGGCGGCCGTGACCGCCAGCATCAGGATCAGCAGCGTACGGTGAAGGTTGGTAGTCCGAAACATGGTGCAGACCTCTCTGCCGCCCCGCGCCTCAGGGGGCGGCGGCGCGGCCTAGGCCTCCGGCGCGCCTTTGATGCGCGTGGAGGTGGTTTCGACAAACTCTTTGAAGCGCTGGAGGTCGGCTTTGAGGCGGGCCTCCGGGTTAGTCAGCAGCGCGGCCACGGCCTCGCCCGCCGCGCCGGCCGGCGGGTCGTAGTGCAAGGTGACGGTGAGTTGAGTTTCGTTGTTGCCCACCGGCGTGAAGACCACCTGGCCACTGGTCTTGAGGGCGCTGTGGTCCTTGCTGTTCCAGGCGATGCGCTCGTTCTCGTCGAGCCGCGTGGTCTCGGCCTCCCAGGCCACGTCGACGCCTAGCGGGCCTTGCATCACCCAGTGGCTGGTGCGGTCGTCGATCTTCTTGACTGACTTGATATTGTGCATGAAGCGCGGGAAATTTTCAAAGTTGGCCCACATTTGATACAGGTCGGGCACGGTGCCCAGGATGTTAATGGTTTGCGTCACTTGGCTAGACATCGTGTTTGCCTCCTTTTAACGCAGCGGTGGTTGTCGTTGGTCGCAAGCGTGGGTACCGGCGCTTGGGCGGGCGGTAGGCATGGCGCGTCGCTGCGATCTCGGTCGTCGCCTCGGTGCGCGGCAGGCCCTGCTGCTCCCGGGCGGCCTCGGTCACCGGCATGGCAAACTCGGCCATCGCCGGCTTAGACCGAAAGTTACGCACGTACACCTGCGTAAACTCCGCGCCGAAGAACAGAATTTGCGCGGAGTAGTAAATCCACACCAGCAGAATGAGCACCGACCCGGCCGCGCCGTAGGCGGTGCTGAAGCGCCCCTGGCCGAGGTAGAAGCCGATGGCGAACTTGCCCAGGACGAACAGCACCGCCGTTAGCGCGGCCCCGGGCAGCACGTCGCGCCAGCGCAGGTGCACATCGGGCA
>JAYUUW010000949.1:0-1810 GCA_043754665.1 Anaerolineales bacterium
AACAACCCCATTTGGCTCGACCGCACCAAGAACATCGGCGTGATCGACGGCGCCACCGCGCTGGCCTGGGGGCTGACCGGCCCGTCGCTGCGCGGCTCGGGCGTCAACTTCGACCTGCGCAAGGCCCAGCCCTACTCGGGCTACGAGCAGTACGACTTCAACGTGCCGCTGGCCTACAACGGCGATGTCTACGACCGCTACGCCGTGCGCATGCAGGAGTTCCGCGAGTCGCTCAAGATCGTGGATCAGGCGCTGCGCAAGCTGCCTAAAGGCCCGGTCATCACCGCCAACCGCAAGGTGGCCCCGCCGCCCCGCTCCGAGCTGGGGCACAGCATGGAAGCCGTCATCCACCACTTCAAGCTGTGGACCGAGGGCTTCAGCGCCCCCAAGGGCGAGGTCTACTCGGCGGTCGAGTCGCCGCGCGGCGAGTTGGGCGTGTTTTTGGCCGGCAACGGCGGCCCGTTCCCGCACCGCGTGCATTGGCGCACGCCGTCCTTTGTCAATTTGCAGCCGCTCAACCTCATGTCGGCCGGTCACTTCGTGGCCGATGTGGTCGGCATCATCGGCAGCGTCGATATCGTGTTGGGGGATGTCGATCGGTAGCGGGCGCCCCGGCCCGCCCCTATCACCAAGTGCCCTATGTTGATTGAAAAGCACCGTTCCGCCATCGAGACCATCCTGGCCAAGTACCCGGCCACCCAGAAGCGCTCGGCCGTCATGCCGCTGCTCTATCTGGCGCAGAGCGAGTACGGCCACCTTTCGCCCGCGGCCATGGCCGAAGTCGGCGACCTGATCGGCCTCCAGCCGACCGAGGTGGCCGGCGTCGTCGGCTACTACACGCTGTATTATGATCACGCGGCCGGCAAGCGCCGCCTGCAAATTTGCACCGACTTCCCCTGCGCCCTGCGCGGGGCGGATGAGTTCGCTACCCACCTGTGCCAGAAGCTGGGCGTCAAGCCCGGCGAAACCACCGCCGACGGCGAGTGGACCGTGGAGACGGTGGTGTGCCTGGCGGCCTGCGACAAGGCCCCCATGTTCCAGGTGCAGGACGCCAACGGCCTGCACTATCACGAGAGCGCTTCGGCCGACCAGCCGCAGACGGTCGACCAGGCCCTCGCGACCCTCAAGACCTACACCGGAAAGGGTGGCTAGCATGACGGCAGACGACCAGGCCCCCGCCGAGAAGCCGCCGGCCGACCAGGCGACCCCGTTCCCGCTGAAGCCCGAACAGGCCGAGGCCGCGAAACCGCGCTCCGCGCACCAGCCGGCCCCCGACATGCCCAACCCGCCGGCCGCCGCCGAGATTCCCGCGTCCGCGCCGCCGCCCGCCGCCGCCCCGACTACGGCCGCTACCGTTCCTGAGGCGGCTGCTGCGTCCGCGCCGCCGCCCGCCGATGTGCCGGTGCCGGCTGCCGCCGAACCGGCCGCGCCCGCTGAACCGGTCAAGTACGAATACGTGCTGTTGCGCCACCGCGACATTCCTGACCTGCACACGCTGAAGGTCTACCGCGAACATGGCGGCTATGAGGCCTTCAAGAAGGTCGTCACCACCATGACGCCCCAGCAGGTGATTGACGAGATCAAGGCCTCCGGCCTGCGCGGGCGCGGCGGGGCGGGTTTCCCCACCGGCCTCAAGTGGAGCTTCCTGACCAAGGACTCTTACCCGCGCTACCTGGTGTGCAACTCCGACGAGTCGGAGCCGGGCACCTTCAAAGACCGCGAGATCATGGAGAAGAACCCGCACCAGTTCTTCGAAGGCATGATGATCGCCGCCTACGCCGCCCAGGCCAACGTGGCCTACAACTACATG
>JAYUUW010000950.1:0-2127 GCA_043754665.1 Anaerolineales bacterium
CGGCCAGGTGGTGCTCTTTGGCGGTGCGACCAATGGCGCGGGCCTCGCCGGCGACACCTGGGCCTGGGACGGCCACACCTGGACCCAGGTGAGCACCGCCGGCCCGCCGCCGCAGTTCCCCAACGCCATGGTCTACGACGCCGCCCGCCAGGTGGTGCTGTTGTTTGGCGGCCACTACGTCAGCGAGAGCACGTTCCGCCAGTATGGCGACTTGTGGGCTTGGGACGGCGCGGCCTGGACCCTGCAGCCGCCCACCGGCCCCGCCCCCGGCTACCGCATCATCTCGCGCCTGGTGTACGACCCGGTGGAGGCGCGCGTGGTGGTCTTCGGCGGCGGCGCTGAGGAATTTCTCAGCGACATGTGGGCCTGGGATGGGGCGCAGTGGGCGCAGATTGCGACCGGCGGCGCGCCGGCCCGCAGCGGCCTGGGCGGCGCGTATGACGCCGCGCGCGGGGTGGTGGTGGCCTTCGGCGGGGTCACGCGGCCCGGCGGCCCGGCGGTGACCGAAACCTGGGAATGGGACCGGCAGACCTGGCAGTGCCGGCAGGGCTGCCCCTAACCGCCGGCTAGGGGCTGGAGCAATTCTTGCTATACTAACCCTACCATCCAGAATGACGCCGCCGCCGGGGCCAGCCGGTCGCGGCGCGCGGTAGCCGGCGAGCATCGCGTTATGCCCAGAAAAACCAGATCGCCGTTCAAAGCAGTGACCGGCCTCGGCCAACTGCAAAAGGTGTACGCCCGCAGCGCCAGCGGCAGTTGGCTCTTGGCGATTTTGGGCGTGGCGCTGGCGGGGGCCGGGCTGGCGCTGGCCGCGCTGACCGCCACCGCCGAGCAGCACGGCCTGGTAGCGCCCGACCAAACGGTCCCCATGCTGATCTTGGCTGCCATGCTCTTCCTGATGGGGGTGGTGGCGCTGGCGGGCACCTGGTTTGCCTGGACGGCGACCGCCGCCCTCTACGAGCAAGGGGTGGCGCTCAACACCGGCCACGAGGTGCTGCAGGCGGCCTGGACCGACATCACGGCGGTCTATGTGCGCGTGGTGCGGCAGCCCGGCCTCTTGGTCATGAAGACCACGCACCTCTACACCGTGGAGACCGAGGGCGGCGACACGCTGCTGTTCGACGACCGCGTGGGCGACGAGGTGGCCAAGCTGGGCAACGTCATTCAACTGGCGGTGGCCAACACGCATTTTGCGCGCTACTGGGACACCTACATGCGCGGCCAACAGGTGAAGTTCGGCCCGCTGGCGCTCGACCGGCAGAAGCTCTTAGTCAACGACCAGGAACTGCCCTGGTCGGTCATCCGCTCGGTGAAGATCGACCGGGGCAGTGTGTGGATCGAGAAGACCGACCAGGGCTGGATCCGCTGGACCGCCGTCTCGGTGCCCGACGTGCCCAACCTGTTGATCTTTCAAAACCTCGTCGGCCGGCTGACCCGGACCGTGTGACGGCCCCGCCCGTAACCCCCGGCCCGCCGGAGGAGCATCATCCCCCGAAGCAGTGACAAATGGCAGTGAAGCCAGCGCCGCCCGGATGCTAGACTCGCCTCAATGCATCCTGGTTTGGTCCGGTTGCGGTGCGTGCGCAGCGCGCCGGCCGCTAGCCCGCTGGAGAATCCCCGATGACGTTTTATAAACAAGCCGCCGCCCGCCGGCAGCACGCGCAGACCCGCCAGCGCCGCCTGGCCGCCGTGGTGGTCGTGGCCGGCCTCAGCCTGCTGGTGGTGGCCGTCTTCGTCTTTCAGAACCTGGCCGGCGCGCCCAACCCCAACGCCGCGCTGGTGAATGCCGAGCAGGCCAGTTACCCGCAGGCCGACGGCAAGGCCATGGGCCCGGCCGACGCGCCGGTGCAGGTGCTGGAGTTCTCCGACTACCAGTGCCCGTACTGCAACCTGTGGCACACCGAAATTCAGGCTCAACTGATCGAAAAATACATTGGCACCAACCAGGTACGCTTTGAGTACCATCACTTCATCGTCATCGACAGCAACGTGGGCGGGGTCGAGTCGCGCCACGCGGCCATCGCCAGTGAGTGCGCCGCGAACCAGGGGGCGTTCTGGGGCTTCCATGCGCGGCTGTTCGCCAACCAGGCCGGCGAGGGCCAGGGCGCGTTCAACGACACGCGCCTG
>JAYUUW010000951.1:0-2903 GCA_043754665.1 Anaerolineales bacterium
TTGCAGGTCAATGGCCTTCTGCCAGGCCGCGTCATCAAAGTCGTCGAACCGGCCCGGCGGCGGCCCGCCGCTGTTGGTCACCACCACATCCAGCCCGCCGAAGCGCTCGGCCGCCTGGGCCACACTGCGCTCTATGTCGGCGGCGCTGCTCACGTCGCCCGCCACCGGCAGCACGTCGCTGCCCGTCTCGGCCGCGATCTCCGCCGCTGTGGCCGCCAGCTTGGCCGCATCGCGGGAGTTGATCGCGACGCGGGCGCCCTCGCGCGCAAACTGGCGGGCCGTGGCCGCGCCCAGCCCCTTGCTCGCGCCCGCCACGTAGACCGCTTTGCCCTTCAGTCCTAAGTCCATATCGGCTCCCTGCTTGTCAAGTGGCCTTACTGTTCTTCAATCGTGATCGACTCGATCAGGTCGCCCGCTTCGGTCGACAGCGTCGCGGCGATGTCGAGCCCCTCGGTCACCAGGCCAAACACCGTGAACTGCGCGTCCCATCCGGGATTGTCGCCCAGCATGAAATAGACCTCACTGCCGCTCGAAGCGATGCGGTCGTCGCGGAACCAATAGCCGACCGTGCCCGTGAGGTTGCTCAGGCCTAACTCTGACGGCACGGTATAACCCACGTCGCTGGACGGCTCGCCCGCCGGTGACCCCGTGAGCACAAACTGCCCCGGCTCGGCATAGTTGATCGGGAAGTTGTCCCAGAAGCCGAGCTTGGCCAGCACCACAAAGTTATTCACGCTCTCGGGCGCGGCGGCGGCGTTCAGCGCCACCACAATCACGCCCTTGGAGGTGGTGATGGTCGCGGTGTAGGTCTTGGCCGGATCAATCACCATGGCCGGGCGGCCGGTGTAGAGGGTGCCGCGCTCAGCTACCGGCACATCGGCCAGCGGGCGGCCGTCTTCCACTTCCGGCGTCACCGGGATGGGCGTGGCCGTGGGCGGCGGCAGCAGGCTCTCGGTCACTTCCTCGATCTCCACCGTCTCCAGCGCGTCGCCCAAGAAGTCGGGGTTGGTCTGCGGGTCGCGGATGGTCAACGCCAGCAGCACATCCATGCCGTCGACGACTTTGCCGAAGATGGTGTGCAGGCCGTTCAGGTGCGGCGTCGGCGCCGTGGTGATGAAGAACTGGCTGCCGTTGGTGCTGGGGCCGCCATTCGCCATCGCCAGCAGTCCCGGCTCGTTGAACAACAAGTCGGGGTGGAACTCATCGTGAAAGGTGTAGCCCGGCCCGCCCGACCCGGTGCCGGTGGGGTCGCCGCCCTGCGCCATGAAGTTGTTCAGCACGCGGTGAAAGGTGGTGTCGTCGTAGTAGCCCGCGCGCGCCAGAAACACGAAGTTGTTGACCGTGATCGGAGCCTTGTCGGCGAACAACTGCACCTGGATGTCGCCCTGGACGGTCTTGAAGGTCGCCAGGTAAATGTGGGTCGGGTCAATCGTCAGCGCGGGCGGCGCGGGCCATTGCTGGCCGGGCTCGAGCGCGACTTGGGTGGGCGCGGTGGTGGCGGTGCCGACGGCGCGCGGCGTGTCGGTCACCAACAGCAGGCTGTCGGGCGGAGTCGGCCCGGCCGGGGTGCAAGCGGCTAAGACCGTGAGGCCCAGCAGCGCGGATACAAGTAGGGTCGTCATCCAACGGAAACGCACGAGGTCTCTCCATTCGTATATCGAGTTCAACCAGTTTTGCGTATTATACATGCCCGCCCGCGGCCGAACGCCGGGGGCCAAATGTGAGTATCATGAGCGGCGGGCGGTCCTCAGGGACCCCGCCCACGGCGCATGGTCCGCCCACCGTAATGCGCTGCCTAACCCTTAGCTTGGGTCGTGCTTAGCCGCGCCCGCCGGCTAGCCGCCCCGCCTCTGTTCGCCGCAGCGCCGCCATCGCCGCGAAACCAACCACCGGCCCCACGGCCAGAAACGCAAAGGCCCAGCCCCAGCCCACCCATGCCACGGCGGTGGGGATCAGGCGAATAGTGATGAGGGTGAGCGCGAAGCCGAGGCTGGTTTGCAGTGTGAGGGCCGTGCCGGTGTACTCGGGCGCGCACAGCTCGCTGACGCAGGCCGAGAACTGCGCCGAGTCGGCGATCACCGCTACGCCCCACACCAGCCCCACCGCCACCACCAGCCACGGCGGCCCGCCGAACACCCGGCCGATGAGCAGCGCGCACGCCCCGCTCACTGCCAGCGCCGCCATACTCACGGTGGTGCGGCCCACGCGGTCGGCCAACTTGCCGGCCACCAGACTCCCCACGCTGCCGATGCCGATGATGGCAAACGCCGCCAGGCTGGCATAGCTGGCCGCCAGCGCCAGGCTGCGCGCTACAAAGCTCGCCAACAGGAACGCCGGGATCCAGGCCCACATGGCGTACAGCTCCCACATGTGGCTCAGGTAACCCACGTTCGCCAGCACCACTTCGCGCTGCCGCATGATCTGGCCGACATAGCGCCAATTGAACGGCGGGCTTTTGGTCTGGTACGGCCCCTCGCGCACAAACGCCGCCGCCAACAGGCCGCCCGCCGCCGCCAGCGCCGCCGCGCCGTACAGCACCGCCTCCCAGGCATTGGCATCGCCAAACGCATTCAGCAAGTGCGGCGAGGCCGAGCCCAGCGTCAGCGCGCCTACCAGGAGGCCAATGCCCAGGCCGCGATCGGCTTTGGTCCAGGTGGCCATGATCTTCATGCCGACGGGGTACACGCCCGCCAGCAGCGCGCCAGTGAGAAACCGCAACACCAGCGCTGGGGCGAGGTCGCGCGCCAGCAGCGGGATGAGCGCCGTGGCCCCGGCCGCCGCCAGCGCCGACCCGGTGAACAGCCAGCGCGTGGGCACTCGATCTGCGAGGTTAAGGACGGCCGAGGCCAGCGCGCCAACCACGAACCCGGCCTGCACCGACATGGTCAGCCACGCCCGGCCGG
>JAYUUW010000952.1:0-2903 GCA_043754665.1 Anaerolineales bacterium
ATCAGGCCGCGCGTGCGGTCTGCGGCCAGAGCGGGCTCCAAATCCCAGGCCAGACGATTAAGCAGCGTGAGGGCGCCAGCATGGGCCAGTCCCAGATCCCAGACGGCATCGTTCTGGGCGGCGGGGCAGCTCCGGCTGAGCTCGGCTCGATATGTCTGCTCCACCCGGGTCAGCACGGCGGCGGGCAGACGGTTGGAGCACCAGCAGCTGGGCCAGAGCAAGCGAGGATAGACCGCGTCCAAGAGGGCGTGCCCGAAGTGGCCCCATTCAAAATCAATGAAGCGATAACCCGCGCCCTGGTCAAACAGGTTGTCGGGGCAGGGATCGCAATGGATATAGGCCAGGAATGGGCCAGGCTCCGCCGCCGCGCTCATGACCGCCGCGATCTCACTCAGCACCGCGCCGGTCAGCGGCACGTCCAGGTCGCTCATCAGCCGCTGAACCGTGCGCTGGCGGTCGGGTTGTTCGTCGAGTTCTTCGGCGTAGGGTTGCTGCCCAGGGAATGGCATGGCGAAGCGCGCGCTGAACGCCGCCGCGTGCCCGGCGCTTTGGGCGTGGAGTTGCCCCAGCGCCGTGGCATACTTGAGCAGCCCGGCCTCGGCCTCCGCGGCCTGGCCATGGAGCAGGGGAGCGACGAGATTGCGATGCTCCCCCAGGTCTTCAAGCGCAAAGCAGCCCGCCGCCACGTCGCCGCCCAAAAAGCGCGGGCCGAGGGGCGCGCTGGGCGAGAGCGCCGTGATGAACTCAGCGCCCAGCCAGTCGTTGCAAAAGCGGCGGGCCTCCCACGCGGCGCGGTCGGCGGCGGAGGCCAGCGAGCCGGCGGCCTGCTTGAGGATGAAGCTGCCGGCTGGGTCAGCGCCTGAGGCGGCCGTACAGCGGTAGATTTGGCTGCTGCCGCGCGGCTCAACGAGGCGTTCGGCGGCGGTAACGATGGTCGGCCGCCCCCAGGCGGCGGAGACGAGTTTTTCGGCGGCGCGGAATAGGGATGGATTTTCGGCAAGCGGTACGGGCTGCGGGTCGGCCATGACGACAACTCCTCGTTGCGCCCATCGTAGCGGCGAATGCGCCAAAACAAAAGCCGGCATCGCGCGTTGCGACGCCGCCGCGCTGGCATTCCCGACTTCTAACCTCCATTTCCATTGACGCTCCCCACCGTCCATAGTAAGATTGTCACTACAACCACATAGCGCGGCGCCCGTTGGCCGCGCAGACTCATCCAGAGAGGCGGAGGGACCGGCCCGATGAAGCCTCGGCAACCACGTAAGCGCTCCCTATAGCGCGACAGCATGGTGCCAAATCCGGCAGAGTGGTCTGGAAGATGAGGCTTGGCTTACCGCTGTTGTGTCCGGCCTCTTCCCATTGAAGAGGCCGTTTGTTTTGGCGCCGGCCGTGGGCGCGCCCTGAGGGGATTGACTTGCGATGACCGACTTCCATAATCGTTACCTCACCGCCCTCTACGACCGCGTGCTGGTCTTCGACGGCGCCATGGGCACCAGCCTGCAGCGCTTCCCGCTCACCGCCGCCGACTTCGGCGGCGAGAAGCTGTGGGGCTGCAACGACCACCTCGTGCTCAGCAAGCCCGAAGTGGTTGAGGCCGTGCACAACAGCTTCTTGGAGGTCGGGGCCGATGTGCTCGAAACCTGCACCTTCCGCGCCAACCGCCTGACCATGCGCGAGTACGGCTTGCAGGACCAAATTCTGGAGCTCAACCGCGCCGCCGCCCAACTGGCGCGCCGCTGCGCCGACCACTACACCACCGCCGGCCACCCGCGCTTTGTGGCCGGCTCCATCGGCCCCACGGGCATGCTGCTCTCGGCCGAAGACCCCACGCTCTCGAACACCACCTTTGACGAACTGGCCGAAGCCTTCCGCGAGCAGGCCGTGGGCCTGATTGAGGGCGGCGTAGACCTGCTGCTGATCGAGACCTCACAGGACATTCTGGAGGTCAAGGCCGCCATTCTCGGCTTGCAGCAGGCCTTTGCCGACACCGGCCGGCGCGTGCCCATTCAGGCCCAGGTGACGCTCGACACCAGCGGCCGGATGCTGCTCGGCACCGACATCGCCGCCGCGCTGGCGACGCTGGAGCGCATGCCGATTGACGTCATCGGCCTCAACTGTTCCACCGGCCCCGAGCACATGCGCGAGCCGATCCGCTACCTGGCCGAGAACAGCAGCCTGCCGGTGTCGTGCATCCCCAACGCCGGCTTGCCGCTCAACGTGGACGGCCAGGCCGTTTACCCGTTGGAGCCCGCGCCCTTCGCCGCCGAGCTGACGGAGTTCATCACCCAGTACGGCGTCAGCACGGTCGGCGGCTGCTGCGGCACTACGCCCGAGCACATCAAGCTGCTGGTGGCGCAGGTGGGCGGCCGCCGCCAGTCGCCCCGGCCGGCCCGGCCGCTCACGCTGGTGTCGTCGGCCATCCGCGCCACCGGCTTGCAGCAAGACCCGCCGCCCATGCTCATCGGCGAGCGCCTGAACTCGCAGGGCAGCCGCCGGATGAAGGATTTGCTGCTGGCTGACGACTACGACCACATGGTGGAGCTGGGCCGCGAGCAGGTGGAGAGCGGCGCGCACACGCTGGATGTGTGCGTGGCGCTGACCGAGCGCGCCGACGAGGCCGAGCAGATGCGCACGCTGGTCAAGAAGCTGAGCATGACGCTGGAAGCCCCGCTGGTGGTCGACACCACCGAGCCGGACGTGGTGGCGCTGGCGCTCAAGGCCGCGCCCGGCCGTGTGATCGTCAATGCCATCAACATGGAGAACGGCCGCCAGCGCATCGACGCCGTGGTGCCGCTGGTCAAGGCCCACGGCGCGGCCGTGATCGCCCTGACGATTGACGAAGCCGGTATGGCCAAGACCGCCGACCGCAAGCGCGAAGTGGCCGAGAAGATTTACGCGCTGGT
>JAYUUW010000953.1:0-4984 GCA_043754665.1 Anaerolineales bacterium
CCCGAGGATCGGGATACCGCGCCACAGCCACGCGCCCAGGCCGACGAGGATGCCGACCACCACACCGTGCATGACGCCGATGACGGCCTCGCGCGCCAGCGCCCGCCAGGTGTCGCGGAACTGAATTTCTCCCAACGCCATGCCGCGCACCATGATCGCCAGCGTTTGCGTGCCGGCGTTGCCGCCCTCGCCCGCCACGATGGACTGAAACACGGCCAGCACTGCCAGCTTGGCAATCGTGGCCTCGAACAGCCCGATAACTGACGCCGCAATGAAGGCCGTAAACAGGTTGACCACCAGCCACGGCAGCCGCCGCCGGATGGAAAGCCCGGCCGGGCTCCACACCTGCAAATCGCCGTCACCCACGTTGGCCAGGCGGAGGATGTCTTCGGTGGCCTCCTCCTCAATGACGTCGACGATGTTGTCGTAGTTGATGACGCCGACCAGTTTGCCCTCGCTGTCGACGACTGGCAGGGCCAGCAGGTCGTAGCGCGACATCACCCGCGCCACCTCTTCCTGGTCGGTGCCCACCGGCACCTTGATGACGTCAGCCTTCATGATGGCCTGGATCGCCGTGTCAGGCGGCGAGACGATGATGTCGCGCAGGCCGACGATGCCGATGAGGACCCCATTGCGGTTGACGACGTACAGGTAGTAGGGCGTGGCGGCTTCGCGGTTCAGCCCGCGCAGAAAGTTAATGGCGCTTTGGGCCGTCATCTGCGGGCGCAGCGCGAAGAACTCGGAGGTCATCAGGCCGCCGGCGGTGTCGTCCGGGTGGCCGAGCAGCGGGATGACCTCGTCGCGCTCTTCCATTTGCGCCAGCGCGTCGGCGGCCTGGGCCGGCGGCAGGTCGCCCAGCAGGTCGGCGGCCTCGTCCGGCTCCATCTCGTCGAGCACGTCGGCCAGTTGGGCCGAGGGCAGGTGCCCGGCCGCGTCGGCCGCGTCTTCGTCCTCCATTTCGGTCAGGAGGTCAGCGGCGGATTCGTTGTCGAGCTTGTTGAAGATTTCGTCCTGGTCGTCGGCGGGGAGGTCGGCGAAGGCTTCGGCCTGGTCAGCCGGGTGCAGCGTAATGAGGGCGCGGATGGCGCCTTGGACGTTGCCGGTTTCCAAGGCGGCGCGCACCTGGTCGAGCACGCCGTCGATTTCTGTTTGCTCCATCGGCACCTCCACAAATGCAACGCGCCCCGCCGCCGGAAAGGCGAGCAGGGCGCGTCAGGCAGGTGACGGGCAGCGCGGCTCAGTCTCTCGGCGGGCGGAGCTGACGTTTAGGGTCAGGGTCTAAGTCGGCGGTCAGTGTGCTTTCGGTCGGCATCGTTGCGTCATTCTACGCCCGGCAGCGGGGCGTGTCAACAAACTCGGGTGTTATTAAGGCACCGGCGGGCGGCCACCGGGGCGGCCCAGCAGGGCGGCCAGTTTATCGCGGGCGTCGTCGTCCACCAGCGCCAAAATTTCGTCGCCCGCTTCGAGCACGGTGGCGCCGCGTGGCAGCATCACTTCGCCGTGCCGCAGGATGCCGGTAATGATGCTGTGCTCGGTCATGGGCAGGTCTTTGATCGCCATGCCCACGGCCGTGGCTTCCGGGTGAATCTTCTCTTCCACCAGCGAGTAGGCGCCGCGCCGCAGCTTCAGCAGCGTCATCATGTCGCCCAGCGACATCTCTTCTTCGATCAGCTTGGCCATCACATCGGCCTGGTTCAGGGCCACATCCACGCCAAACTCGGGGGTGAATAGCCAGGCGTTGCGCGGGTTATTCACCCGCCCGATGATGCGGCGCACCGTATAGTGAAAGCGCCCCAGCGAGGCGATCACCAAATTGTCGGCGTCGTTGGCGGTCACCGCCGCCAGCACATTGGCCCGCTCAATGCCGGCCTCGGCCAGCGTCTGCGGATCGGTCGGGTCGCCTTCAAACACCGCCTCGGTCGGCAGTTCGCGGTGCAGGGTGCTCAAGGTATCGGGGCGATTCTCCACCAGGCGCACTTCATGGCCCTGCGCGAGCAGCAGCGTCGCCAGGTGCGAGCCGGTCCGGCCGCCGCCGGCAATAATCACATACATGGCTGGTTATTCCTTTCGGGGGACGCGCAGCACTTGGCGCAAGCTGGCGGCGCCCGCCGTGGTGGCGCTGATATGCAGGAAATCCTGCGTCTGCAAGATGGTGTCGAGCGTGGGCAATTGCCCGCGCCCGCCGCGTGCCAGGGCCACCGGCAGCGCTTCACCGGCCGGCAGCACATCGCCCAGGCGGCGGCCGTTCCACTCTTCGGGCACGGTGATCTCAAAGATCTGCACTTCGCCGTTCCCGGCCGTGATCACGCTTTGCAGGCCGGGGTGTAACAACAACTGCTCGATGCGCTTGGCCCCCCACGACGACGAGGCGATGGTTTGCAGGCCCAGCCGCTCGTAAATCGGGCCGCGCATGGGGTCGTACACCCGCGCCACCACATGCTGGACATGGTAAATGTCGCGGGCGATGCGGGCGGTGACGATGTTCGAGCTGTCGGACGAGGTGACGGCCGCCAGCCCGTGCGCTGTTTCGATGCCGGCCCGCTTCAGCGCTTCTTGGTCCAGGGCGTCGCCCTGCACCATGCGGCCTCGAAAGTCGGAGCCCAGGCGATCGAAGGCCTTGGGGTTCGAGTCGATCACGGCCACGGGGTAGCCCTGGCGCGCGACCGACTGCGCCAGCTCGATGCCCACGCGCCCGCAGCCGACAATGACAATTGGATCTTTATGCGAATGAGTGCCCATCAGAATGTCCTTGCGTCGCGCATGACGCGCTGTTAGTCGCGCAGCCGGTACGGCACATCGGTGACGACCATGCCGCGCCGGAAGACCAGCGCCAGCCGCACCAACAGCGCCGATTGGTTGTGCAGCACCTGGTGCCACCAGCGTGAGGCCAAAAACTGCGGCATCACCACGGTAATGACGTCGTTGTTCTGGCAGGCGTCGATCCGGTCGAGGTAGGCAATCAGCGGCTCGGAGACCGAACGATACTCCGACGTCAGCACTTCCAGCCGGATGCCGTCGCCCCAGCGTTCCCACTTGACACGGATGCGCTCGGTCTCGGCCGAGTCGGTTTCTACATACACCGCCGTCACGTCGTCCGACAGGGTGCGGGCGTAATTCAACGCCTGGAGCACGCCGCGATGCACGCCCGAGATCGGCACCACCACCCGGTGGCGGTGGATGCGCGGCGGCGCGCCGTAATCTTCCAGCGACAACTGCGCCGCCGTGCTGACATAGTGGTGGTGGATTTGGTAGAACATCCACACGATCAGCGGGATCAAGACTACCACAATCCAGCCGCCGTGCGTGAACCGGGTGAGGACGATCACGCCTAGCACCACCAAGGTGACCAGCGCGCCCAGGCCGTTGATGAAGGCCAGAAGCTGCCAGTGGGCCGTGCGCTGCTTAAACCAGCGCACGACCATGCCGGTCTGCGACAGCGTGAAGCACAGGAACACGCCGATGGCGTACAGCGGCAGCAAAGCGTGCGTGTCGCCCCGGAAGGCCACCAACAGCACGGCCGCCAGCGCCCCGAGCAGCACAATGCCGTTGGAAAACACCAGCCGGTCGCCGATATTGCCCAGCGGGCGCGGCAGAAAACCGTCGCGGGCGATGAACGAGCTCAGGCGCGGGAAGTCGGCAAAGGCGGTGTTGGCCGCCAGCAGCAGAATGAAGGCCGTGGCGATCTGGACCACGGCGTAAGGCAGCCCTTGGCCCAGGATGGCCCGCGCCATCTGTGACAGCACCGTCTCGCCCTCTATCGGCACAATCTGCAGTTGGCTGGCCAGTATCGAGATGCCGATGAACATTGAGCCCAGGATGACGATCATGGCGATCAGGGTGTGCCCGGCGTTGACCGCCTGCGGCTTGCGGAAGGCCGGCACGCCGTCGGCGATGGCCTCGATGCCGGTCAGCGCCGTACATCCGGCCGAAAAAGCCCGCAAGATAAAGAAGAGCGTGATGGTTTGCAGCGGGCCGGTGGCCTCGGCGGCGGAGTATTCAATGGGGGCCAGCCCGCCGGTGACGGCGCGGAACAGGCCGAAGGCCAGCATGCCGAAGATGCTGACCACGAAGATGTAGGTTGGGATGGCGAACACGCTGGCCGACTCGCGCACGCCGCGCAGGTTGACAATGGTGATGATGGCCACCGCCGCCACCGCCATGGGCACGCGGTAGGGCAGCAGGAACGGCAGCCACGAGAACAGCGCCGCCACGCCGGCCGCGATGCTGACGGCCACCGTCAGAATGTAGTCAATGAGCAGCGCCGCACCGGCCACCAGCGAGGGCAGGGTGCCCAGGTTGTCTTTCGAGACGATGTAGGTGCCGCCGCCGTTCGGGTAGCTGCGGATGATTTGGTAGTAAGACGCGCCCACGATCACCAGCAGCGTGGCGATGGCCGCCGCCAGCCCGATGGAGAGGTTGAGCGCGCCCGAGCCGGCCAGCACCAGGATCAGTAGAATTTCTTCAGTGGCGTAGGCATTAGAGGAGAGCGCATCGGAGGCAAACACAGCCAGCGCCTTGACTTTCGTCAGGCGCTGGTGTTGGGCTTCGGAAGTCGCGAGCGGATTGCCGATCAGCAAGCGGCGCAAGTTGAGCGTGGCCATGCATTCCTGATTTCTAGCAATAAGACCCGAATGGTCAGGCTATCGAAGGAAGATTGTAGCGCACTCATCCGGCGCGTCAAGACATCTTGACGACGTTCTGCTGACAAATCTACCGCTCCCGCTAGCCGTGCCCCTCCAGCTGATTTTGACCTGCAAACAAGCTGAAATCGTACTGCGCTTCGCCGCGACCGTCAATGCAGACGCTGGCCGCCCCGGCCTCAGTCAGTTTGACTAAGCGCGAGACGCCTTTTCAACCCGGTTTGCAGGGCGGGAGGCGGGGGTAGCGGCCCTGAGGGTGTCAGGATAGGAGCTGGCCGAGCATGGTCATGCGGACCCGACGGGATTCGAGTTCCCATGAGTATGTCTTACGACCGGGCGTTTGT